>NZ_JBHVVI010000002.1:0-194646 GCF_042883685.1 Kitasatospora sp. NPDC058190 | reverse complement strand
ACCCGGTGCCGACGGTCGACGCTCCGGCGCTCGTACCTCGCTGGTCGCTTCTCCCTTTCGGCACCGGCGCGCCCCTTCGGCTCGGGGCGGCGCACGGTGGCAGGCGGCGCACGGTGGCAGGCGCCGCACGGTGGCAGGAAAGGTGGGAAGCAGGTCATTGCTGCCACCCCGACCCGCTGACAGGCTGGCCGCATGAGAGCGCGCAGCGTGGTCGTCGTCCTCTACGAGGGCGTGCAGAGCCTGGACGTGACCGGCCCCGTGGAGGTGTTCGCGGGAGCGGGCGCGGCCGCCGGGCAACCGGGCGCGTACCGGGTGACCACCGCCTCCCTCGGCGGCGGACCGGTGCGCGGCTGCAGCGGGCTGCGGCTGCTGCCGGACGCCGACCTGGCCGACGTCGGGCCGGTGCACACCCTGCTGGTCCCCGGCGGGGAGGGCGCCGAGCGGCCGGACGGCGCGCTGGTGGCGCGGATCCGGGAGCTGGCCGGTCGGGCCGAGCGGGTGATGTCGGTGTGCACCGGCGCCTTCCCGCTCGCCGAGGCCGGACTGCTGGCCGGGCGCCGGGCGACCACGCACTGGGCGTACTGCGAGGCACTGGCCCGGCGGTTCCCGGACGTCGAGGTGGACCCGGACCCGATCCACGTCCGGGACGGGCACATCGCCACCTCGGCCGGGGTCACCGCCGGGATCGACCTGGCACTGGCCCTGGTCGAGGAGGACCTCGGCCGGGACGCCGCGCTGCTGATCGCCCGTCACCTGGTGGTCTTCCTGCGCCGGCCGGGCAACCAGGCCCAGTTCAGCACCCAGCTGGCCGCCCAGGTGGCGGCCCGGCAGCCGCTGCGCGAGGTGCAGCGGTGGATCGTCGAACACCCGGAGGCCGACCTCTCGGTCGAGGCGCTGGCCGGCCGTTCGGCGCTGTCGCCACGGCACTTCGCCCGGGCCTTCGCCGCCGAGGTGGGGGTGACCCCGGGCCGGTACGTGGAGGGCGTCCGGCTGGAGGCCGCCCGGCGGCTGCTGGAGGACACCGACGACGGCATCGAGGAGATCGCCCGCTCCTGCGGCTACGGCACCCCGGAGGCGATGCGGCGCGCCTTCGTCCGGGCCCTGGCCGCCCCGCCCACGGAATACCGGCGCCGCTTCCGACCGAGTCCCGCTGGAGGACACTGATGCGCATCGCCTTCCTGCTCTACGACGACTTCACCGCCCTGGACGCCGTCGGCCCGTACGAGGTGCTGTCCCGCGTCCCCGGCGCCGAGGTGGTGTTCACCGCCGCCCGGCCCGGTCCGGTCCGCACCGACATGAGGAGCCTGGCGCTCACCGCGGACGCCGCCCTGGACGAGGTGGACTCCGCCGACGTGCTGCTGGTGCCCGGCGGGCCCGGAACGGAGGCCCAGCTGACCGACCCGGCCGTGGTGGAGTGGGTGCGCGCGATCGACGCCACCACCACCTGGACCACCTCGGTCTGCTCCGGCTCACTGCTGCTGGGCGCCGCCGGACTGCTCCGGGGCCGCCGGGCCACCTCGCACTGGATCTGCCTGGACCAGCTGCCGCGGTTCGGGGCCGAGCCGACCGGGACCGACCGGATCGTGGTCGACGGCAAGTACGCCACCGCGGCCGGGGTCTCGGCCGGGATCGACCTCGCGCTCACGCTGACCGGACTGATCGCCGGGGACCGGACCGCGGAGGCGATCCAGCTGCTCATCGAGTACGACCCGCAGCCCCCGTACTCGGCGGGCCACATCTCGACCGCCCCGGCCGGGCTGGCCGACGAGTTGCGGGCGAACCGGCTGCTGCTGGGTTAGGGCCTGTCGGCGGCTCCTCGCGCCGGGTCCGCGTCGCGGTGTCGGTGCTCCCGCGCGCTTCGGGACGCCCCCGGCAGGACCGCCCCGGTTGCCGGGGGTGACACCCCGTCGAA
The DNA here is from genome assembly GCF_042883685.1 of Kitasatospora sp. NPDC058190. Classification (NCBI taxonomy): domain Bacteria; kingdom Bacillati; phylum Actinomycetota; class Actinomycetes; order Kitasatosporales; family Streptomycetaceae; genus Kitasatospora; species Kitasatospora sp. NPDC058190. The sequence goes on along the minus strand of NZ_JBHVVI010000002.1, from coordinate 192,734 downwards.
GGATGGAGGGGTGACCCCGCCCGGCTACCTCCGCCACCCCCACCTGCACGGCGACCTGCTCACCTTCACCGCCGAGGACGACGTCTGGATCGCCCCGCTGGACGCGGACGGCGGCGGGACCGGACGGGCCTGGCGGGTCGGCTGCGACCGCACCCGCGTCAGCAACCCCCGCTTCTCCCCCGACGGCACCACCCTCGCCTGGACCAGCTGGCTCAGCCTGACCCCCGAGGTGTGGACCGCCCCGGTCGAGGGCGGCGAGACCCGGCGGCTCAGCTTCTGGGGCAGCCAGGACACCCGGGTGCGCGGCTGGCTGCCGGACGGCGAGGTCCTGGCCGTCACCTCCTTCCACGAGCCCTTCAGCCACTACACCTGGGCGCACGCCCTCCCGCCGGACGGCTCCCCCGCCCACCGGATGCCCTGGGGCCCGGTCCGCGACGCCCAGATGGCCCGCCGACGGACCGTGCTGCTCACCGGCTCCGCCCCGCACGAGCCCGCCTCCTGGAAGCGCTACCGGGGCGGCGCCACCGGCCGGCTCTGGGTGGACGGCGAGCTGATCCTGCCCGGGCACACCGGCCACCTCGCCTCCCCGATGCCGGTCGGCGAGCCCCCCGACGACCGGATCGCCTTCCTCTCCGACCACGAGGGCATCGGCAACGTCTACTCCTGCCGCCCCGACGGCAGCGACCTGCGCCGGCACACCGACCACGCCTCCTACTACGCCCGCGAGGCCGCCACCGACGGCACCCGGATCGTCTACCAGCACGCCGGCGACCTCTGGCTGCTCGACGGCCTCGACGCCCCCGCCCCGCGCCGGCTGCACGTCCCGCTCGGCGGCGCCCGGGCCGGCCGCCGCCCGTACCAGGTCAGCGCCGCCTCCCAGGTCAAGGACCTCGCCTGCGACCAGACCGGGCGGGCCGGGGTGATCACCGTGCGCGGCAGCCAGTACTGGCTCACCCACAAGGACGGCCCGGCCCGCGCGCTCGCCGACACCCCGGGGGTGCGGACCCGGCTGCCGGTGGTGCTCGGGCACACCGGCGAGGCGGCCTGGATCACCGACGCGCAGGGCGCCGACGCGATCGAGGTGATGCCGCTGCCCGGGCACGAGCAGACCGAGAAGCACCGCCATCGCGTGCTCGCCACCGGGAAGCTCGGCCGGGTCCTGGAGCTCACCGCCTCCCCCGACGGCACCCACCTCGCCGCCGCCGCCTCGGACGGGCGGCTGCTGCTGGTCTCGGCCGCCGACGGGGAGGTGCGCGAGCTGGCCGCCTCCGACTACGGGCCGGTCTCCAGCGCCCGGTTCTCCCCCGACTCGCACTGGATCGCCTGGTCCCAGCCGGTGGCCGGGCGCTCGCTGCGCCGCATCCGGCTGACCCGCGCCGACGCGCCCGCGCCGATCGTCGAGGTCACCGACGGGCGGTTCGAGGACGAGTATCCGGTGTTCACCCGGGACGGCCGCTACCTGGCCTTCCTGTCCTGGCGCGGCTTCGATCCCGTCCACGACGTGCACACCGGCGACCTCTCCTTCCCGGTCGGCTGCCGCCCGTACCTCGTCCCGCTCGCCGCCGACACGCCCTCCCCGTTCGCCGCGCCCGCCGAGGACGGCGCTCCGCGCGGCAACGGCGGCGGCGACGGCACCGTCCGGGTCGACCCGCAGGGCATCGGCGAGCGGCTGCTGCAGTTCCCGGTGATCGCCTCCAAGTACTCGGCCACCGACGCGGTGCGCGGCGGCCTGGTCTGGCTGCGCTGGCCGATCTCCGGCACCCTCGGGCAGACCTTCATGAGCCCGGAGGACACCTCCGGGCGCCCCTCGCTGGAGTACTTCGACCTCGCCCGGGGCACCCGCACCACCCTGATCGACAAGCTCGACGGCTACGCCGTCTCCGGCGACGGCGGCTCGATCGCGGTCTACTCGGCCGGCGCCCTGCGGATCATCCCGGTCGGCGCCCCCTCCGCCGGCATGCCGGTGGACCTGCACCGGATCACCCACACCGTGCACCCCGCCGCCGAGTGGCGCCAGGCCTACCACGAGGCCGCCCGGATCGTCCGCGACCAGTTCTGGGACGACCGGATGTCCGGCCTGGACTGGCCGGCCCTGGTCGCCCAGTACGAACCGCTGCTGGAACGGATCTGCTCACCCGACGACTTCGCCGACCTGCTGCGTGAGCTCCTCGGCGAACTCGGCACCTCGCACGCCTACGTCACCCCGTCCCGGCGCGGCGAGGGCCCCTCGCTCGCCCAGCAGCCGCTCGGACTGCTCGGCGCCACCATGCACCGCGACCCCGACGGCCGCTGGCTGTTCGCCCGGGTGCTGCCCGGCGAGACCTCCGACCCGCGCGCCCGCGCCCCGCTCGCCGCCCAGGGCGTCAGGGACGGCGACGAGCTGCTGGAGATCGGCGGGCGGCGGGTGGACCCGGTCCGCGGCCCGCTCCCGATGCTGGCCGGCACCGGCGGCACCACCGTGGAACTCGCCCTGCGCAGCGGCCCGGACGGCCCGGTGCGGCGGATCACCGTCACCCCGCTGAGCGACGAACGGGCCATCCGCTACCAGGACTGGGTGGTCAAACGCCGTTCCCTGGTACGGGAGTTCAGCGACGGGCGGTGCGGCTACCTGCACATCCCGGACCTGGGCGGCTCCGGCTGGGCGCAGTTCAACCGGGACCTGCGGCGGGAGCTGGACAAGCCCGCGCTCGTTCTGGACGTGCGCGGCAACGCCGGCGGCAACGTCTCCGAACTCGTCCTGGAGAAGCTCACCCGGCGGGTCCTCGCCTGGGACTTCACCCGCGACCGGCAGCCGGTGCGGTGGCCCCGCAACGCCCCGCGCGGCCCGGTGGTGGCGCTCGCCGACGAGGCCACCAGCTCGGACGGGGACGTGATCATCGCGGCCATCGAGCTGCTCGGCCTCGGCCCGGTGATCGGCACCCGCACCTGGGGCGGGGTGGTCGGGATGACCGGGCGGCACACCCTGGGCGACAGCACCCAGATCTCGGTGCCGAAGAACGCCTCCTGGTTCACCGGCGGGCTCGGCTGGTCGGTGGAGAACCACGGCGTCGAACCGGACGTGCACGTGCTGCGGGCGCCCCAGGACTGGGCCCGGGGACGGCACCCGGAGCTGCGCACCGCCGTCCGGCTGGCGCTGGAGCTACTGGAGGACGCGCCCGCCGCCACTCCCCCGCCGGCCGAGACCCCCCGGCCGGACCTGCGGCGCCCGCCGCTGCCACCGCGGACCGGGTGACGCTCGGCGTCACCCGGGGCTCATCCCCAGGGGTCGCCCTCGGCGGTCATGTCCTCGGCGGCGCGCCGGTCGGCCTCCTCCTGGGCCCGCTTCTCCGCGACCTCGCGGGTGCGCTCGATGTCGTCGCTGAACGCGTCGGCGGCCTCGTCGTGGGCGAGGGCCGCGCGCTGGGCGGCCTCCTGGCCGGTGTCCTCATGGTGGGGCGGCCGGTGGAGCAACCTGTCCAAGATGCCCATGACTCCTCCTCCTACGGACGGAATGACGGAATTCCGGGCTGCCCCCACTCTCACACCGGGGGCTCACGGACGCACGTTGAGCCTTTGGTCCCGGCGGAACGCGCCGAAGGGCCGTAGCCGGGGACGTTCAGCGGGCGGAGGGTGGCGGTGTGAGGAACTCGACCGAGGAACTGCACGACGGACCGCGCCGGCGGGTCGGTCCGCTGGCCGCGCTGGACGGGCGGCTGCCCGGCACCCACGACCTGCTGCTGATGCAGTGCCCCAGCTCGCTGCGCCCGCTGACCGGCGGCGAGCTGCCGCAGTGGGCGCGGGCGGTGCTGCGGGCGCACCCGTGGGTGACGGTCGGCCGGGCGCCCTCGGTGGTCGGCACCCCGGTGGACCTGCCGTACCCGCAGCGCTGCACCCGGGACCCGGAGGCGGCGCCCGAGCACTGGATCCCGGTGACCGCGCGCGGCCCGCGCCCCGGACAGCGGCTGGACGCGCTCGCCCCCTGGGCGGCGGTGGCCCGGACGCTGCGGCCCGAGCGGCTGGCCGAACGGCGGGAGCGGCTGGATCCGGGGAGGGTCGCCGAGATCCCGGCACTGGCCCTGTTGCCGGAGGTCGGCCGGCTGGTGGCGGACCACCGCCTCGCCTGGGGGCCGATCGGCGCGGTCGGCTACGAGCTGGGCACCGGCATCCCGGTCGCCGGGCCGCTCAGCCCGCTCCGGCTGGTACTGCGCGCCCCGCACCCGATCAGCCGGAGGGACGCGCTGCAGCTGCGCCGGGCGCTGAGCAAGCTGCCGGTGCCGGTGCAGGCCGAGCTGGAGACCCGCTACGGCGCGGTGCAGCTGGCCGAGTACGCGGCGGGGGTGCACACCTTCACGTTGCTGACGCCCTACGGGCCCCGCGAGGTCCACGACCCGTGGTTCCCGAGGGGCCCGTACCCGTAGGAAGCCGGATCGAGGAGGAAGCGGCCCGACCACAACGGCCCGACCGCAACGGCCCGAACGGCCGGACCACGGGCCGAACGGCCGGCGGGTGGACCGGGACCCGGACGACGGCGGCTTCCGATCCCACCGGCTGCCGGCGCCCGGCGCGGTCCGGCACGGCTCGCGGAACTGCGCGAGGCCCCGATCACCCACGTGGCTGGTCGGGGCCTCCGTGTGCTCAGCCGCTGACGCTGGGCGTGCCCGTCTCCAGGTGGCCGGTGAAGCGCTGCGACCAGCTTCCGTCGACGTCCACCGTGACGGTGAAGTCGTACCAGCCGTTGCTGTACGCCACCGCGTTGAAGAAGTCGCTGACGTTGCCGCCGGCCGGCACCTGGTACGTCCAGGGGCCGTCCGTCCGGTAGTTGTTGGAGGTGATGGTGAAGGTGATCGGCGTGCTGCCGGAGTTGGCCATCGCGACGTAGAGCGCCAGCTTGCCGGTGCCCGGCTCGACCGCGTACGAGGCGGTGACGGCGGCGTTCTTGCCCTGCTGGGTGAGGTCGCCGGTGAAGCGGCGCAGGAACCGGTTCGGGCCGACCACGGTCAGGTCGTACTTGCCGTTGCCGAAGCCGTTGGTGCCGCAGTTGAAGAAGTCGGTGACGGGGCTGCCGGAATCGACGGTGTACTGCCAGGGGCCGCCGCTGCGGTAGGCGTTGGCGTAGGCGGCGAAGTGCGCGGCCCGGGCGGCTCCGTCGTTGGACATCTTCACCCAGACGTGCATGATGCCGCTGGCGTTGGTGTCCCAGTGGTCCAGGTTGGCATTGGGCTGGTACGGCAGGGCGCGGGCCGGACGGGTACCGGGCTCCTGCGCGGGCAGCGCGTTGTTGCCGGGCGAGGGGTTGGGCAGCGGGCCGCAGGTGGACAGACCGATCGTCTGCGAGGTGTCGGGCAGCGAGGGCATGCCGTACACCGGATTGGCGAAGTCGAAGATCGAGGTGAGGTCGCCGCAGACCTGGCGGCGCCAGGCGCTGATGTTGGGGCTGGTGGCGGGCTTGCCGATGGCGGCGGTCCACACCTCCAGGAAGCGCAGCACCGAGGTGTGGTCGAAGGTCTCGGAGTTGACCCAGCCGCCGCGGCTCCACGGGGAGACGGCGATCAGCGGGACGCGGAAGCCGAGGCCGATGTTGGTGGAGTTGTAGAACTCGCCCGCGGTGCCGGAGGGCGCCGCCGGCGGCGGGACGTGGTCGAAGAAGCCGTCGTTCTCGTCGTAGTTGATCAGCAGAACGGTGGAGTTGAACACGTTGGCGTCCGCGTTCAGGGCGTCCATCACCATGTGGACGAAGTGCGCGCCGTCCTCGGGGGTGGCGTAGGGGTGCTCGGAGGACTGCTGGTCGGCGACGATCCAGGAGACCTGCGGCAGGGTGCCGTTCAGCACGTCGGCCCTGATCGCGGCGGCGATGTCGTCCGGGGTCCGGCCGGTGACCTTGGGCACCGAGCCCATGCCCTTGACGGCGAGCGGGCTGCCGGCCGGGGCGCCGGTGAACTGGCTGAAGTAGGCGAGGGCGTTGTCGCCGAAGTTGTCGTTGGCGTTCTGGTAGACCTTCCAGCTGACGCCGGCGTTCTCCAGTGCCTCGGCGTAGGTCTGCCAGCGCAGGTTGGACTCGGAGCCGCCGTCGTAGGCGGGGCCGCCCGCGGTACCGGCGGGGTCGATCATCCCGCTCCAGTGGTAGGTGCGGTTGGGGCCGGTCGCGCTCAGCACCGAGCAGTGGTAGGCGTCGCAGATGGTCCAGTTGTCGGCCAGCGCGTAGTGGAACGGGATGTCGGCGCGCTGCAGGTAGCCGAGGGTGCGGACGGTGCCCTTGGCGGACACCCAGGAGTCCATCTTTCCGCCGTTCCAGGCCTTGTGCTGGTCGGACCAGGCGTGCGAGAGGTCACCGTTGCACTGCGCCGTGGTCTCCGGGGAGCCGCTGCTGCCGGAGGGGTTGAAGGCCCACGGGTACTGGCGGGCGAACAGGCCGTTCGGCTGGTTGAAGACGCTGTAGCCGCCGGAGATCTGGATGGTGGCCTTGTCCGCGAAGCCGCGGACGCCCTTGAGGGTGCCGAAGTAGTGGTCGAAGCTCCGGTTCTCCTGCATCAGGATCACGACGTGCTGGACGTCGGTGATGGTGCCTGTCGTGGTGAGCGCGGTGGTGGAGGCGGTCGCGGCGGCGGCGCTCGGGGCGGCCCCCGCGGTGCCGCTGCCCGCCGCCGCGAAGCCGGCCGCGGCCGCTCCGGACAGCGTCACGAACTTCCTACGACTCAACTCGGCCATCAGCCCGGTCCGTCCCTTCACTGGCGATGTTGTGTGCACAACTCGGGGCCCATCGATCGCGGGCAGTCTCCACCGCGGCCGGAGCGGCCCACCAGATGCGTGCGCCAGGTTTGTCGGACTGTTCGCCCGGGTGTCACCGAGCGACGCCGGGCTGAACGCCCGGCTGATCCGTCGAGGAGGAAATGGGGCCGGTCAGCGGTCCTTGACCTCGATGCCCAGTGCGTGGGCGAACTGCGGCGCCAGCTCCAGCAGTTGGGTGGAGCTGATGACCGCCCCGCGCAGCCCCTGGTGGCCGTCCGCGAGCCCGAGCCGGGCGGCGCCGCGCAGGTCCGTCTTGCTCAGCGTGGCCCCGCGCAGCCGGACCTCCTCCAGCGTCGAGCCGGGGAAGGACACCCCGGTCAGCTTCGCCTCGCCGAAGTCCACGTCGCGCAGCAGGCAGTCCTCGAACACCACGTCCCGCAGCACGGCCGACCGCAGATTGACCGCCTCCAGCTTGCAGCCGCGGAACACCACTCGGCGCAGCGCCGAGCCGTACCCGGCGATCCCGGCCAGCACCCCGCCGACGAAGGCGCTGTCCTGCCACTCGGTGTCGCTCAGGTCGCAGGCCACCCAGCGGCCGGCCTGCACCCAGACCTCGTTGAACCGGGCCTGGCGCAGCTTGACCCCGCTGAGCGAGACCCCGGTGAAGGCGCACTCCAGGAAGGCCGCGCCGGCGCCCGACTCGTCGGTGCGCTCACCACCGTCGAAGTGCGCGGTGTCGTACCGCGCGTCGCTGCGCAGCGGCCCGGTGTGCGGGCGCAGCAGCTCGGCGTACGGGAGGTCGGCGAGGCGGTCGGGGACGGAACGGGACATGGCGGCGGCACCTTGCGATCGGGGGCGGACGGTTCTCGTCCGCATGCTCGCACGCGGCACCGACAAGGCCCCGGACCGGCCGCGGCGGCGTGCGGCCGGTCCGAGGGGTGCTCGGCGGATCAGCCGCGCGCCCAGAGCGAGTTGACCCGGCCGCGCTCGGTGCCGTTCGGGTACGGGTTGGTGCAGGACGGACCGGGGCCGCCGCCCGACATCAGCTCGCTGCACGGGCCGGAGTAGTGGTCCGGCAGGCCGAGCACGTGCCCGGTCTCATGGGCCGTCACCCGGACCGGGTTGTACTGCCGGTTCTGCTGGTAGTCGAGGAAGATGTAGCCGCGTCCGTGCCCGTCGGTGCTGGCGTAGGAGCCGCGGCTGTCGTTGCCTTCGTAGTAACGGAAGTCGGCGGCCGAGCCGGATCGCAACTGCACGTTGCTGACCGAACTGTTCCAGATCTGCGCGGCGTTGGCGATCTGGGTGCGGAAGGACGGAGCCGAGCTGGCGTCGTAGGTGACCACGACGGTGGCCAGGCCCGGGTTGGCGGCCTGCTTGGCCTTGGCGGAGGCCATCACGGCCTGGAAGAACGCCTGGTTGTCCGCGGCCTCGGCGGCCGAACCGGCGTACGTCGAGGCGGTGTAGCCCTGTACCGCCGGGGCGGCCGGGGCGGCGGACGCCGCGGTCGCGGGCAGCACGGCGAGGCCGGCCGCGAGGGCCAGGCCGAGGGTGACGGACAGCAAAGATCGCTTCATGTGGGGGCTCCGATTCCTGCGGTGCCGTGGCCGGTTGGGGGCCGGCCCTGGGGGACACCTGGCGAACGGGTGATGTCCCCAGAGCTTCGGGCAGCCCGGCAGGCGGGCGGATGATGTCAACCCGCGATAGCCCCGCCCAATACCCCGGTCACCCCGGGGATTCGAGTCGACTTTTCCTTGTCTTGACCCACCCATGTCCCTGGCATTCCGTTCCGCCGGCGGCTAGGCTCCGAGGCGGGGAAGTACCCACTGCGGTGGGCCGCCCGTTTCCGGCCGGGCGGCCCGCCGCGCCCCGATTCGCTTGGCAGTACGGTCAGTTCGCGGACGCCACGCCGTTCGCCCAGAGCGCGTCGACCTGGGCGCTCTCGTTGGCGTCGGGGTGCGCGTTGGTGCAGGACGGGCCGGGGCCGTGGCCCGACATCAGCTCACTGCACGGGCCGGAGTAGTCGTCGGGCAGGCCGAGCACGTGCCCGGTCTCGTGGGCGACGATCCGGAGTGAGTAGTACTCCTGGGCCTGCTGGTGATCGATGAAGATGTAGCCGTGTCCGTGCCCGTCGGTGCTGGCGTACGAGCCGCTGCCGTCGCCCTCGGTGTACGAGAAGTCGCCGGTGCCGCCGGCCTCCTGGAGCTGGACGTTGTGCACCGAGCTGTTCCAGATCTGCGCGGCGTTGGCGATGTCGCCGGCGAAGGAGGGGGCATTGGTGGTGTCGTAGGTGACGGTGACGGTCTGCAGCCAGGGGTCGGCGGCCTGCCTGGCCTTGGCGGAGGCCATCACGGCCCGGAAGAACGCCTGGTTGTTCGCGGCCGCCTCGACCGGACCGGCGTACGCCGGGACGGCGTGGGTTCGCACGGCCGGGGCGGCGGGCGCGGCGGCGGCGGTGGCGGTGGCGGGCAGCACGGCGAGGCCGGCGACGAGGGCCGGGCCCAGGGTCGCGGACAGTACGGATCGCTTCACGGGGGCTCCGAGTTCGCGGTGCGCCGGCTCGCCGGACCGGTGGGGGCCGGACCCGACGGCGGCGGCGCACAGTGGGGGCCGCCCCGGCCGGACCGGGGCGGTGTGATGCCCCGAGCTTCGACCCGCCCGGGCCGGTCGCGGATGATGTCAACCGGCGATAGCCCGGCCGCATACCGGCGGGGGTCCGCCGTGCGGCCGGCCGGTCCGCCCTTGATTCCCTGTCATGTCCTTGGCGAGGCGGCGCGGCGACGTCTATGCTCCCGTCGTGGAGCTCGACGTGAGACACCTCCGGGTGCTGTGCGCGATCGCCGACACCGGCAGCCTCCGCAAGGCCGCGCTCCAGCTCGGCATGACCCAGCCCTCCCTCACCACCCAGCTGCACCGCATCGAACGGGCCATCGGCGGAACCCTGTTCACCCGCGAGCAGACCGGCAGCCGGCCCACCGCGCTCGGCCACTCGGTGCTGTCCCGGGCCCGGCCGGTGATCAGCGAGATGGCCGCACTGGTGGCCGCCGCCCAGCAGGAGGCCCGGGACGCCGCCGGGCCCGGCCGACAGCGGCGGCTGCGCATCGGCAGCGTCGGCAGCCGGGCGGTCGCGGCCTGGCTGCGCCGGGTGCACGAGCGGCTGCCGGAGACCGACACCACCATCCACGTCGACATCTCCGCCAGCGCGCTGCTGCGGATGGTCGCCGCCGACCAGCTGGACGTGGCCTTCGTCCACGAGAGCGAGGGCTTCCCGCTGCGGGTTCCACCGGACGCCGAGCACCGGGTGCTGATGGCCCGGGAGCCGCAGTTCGTCGCCCTCGCCGCCGGCCACCCGGCCGCAGCCCGTCCGGTCGTCCACCTGGCCGACCTCGCCGAGGACACCTGGATGGTGGACCCGACCGCCGACCACGAGTACGCGGCGATGCGCCGGGTGTTCAGCGAGGCCGGGCTCAACCCCCGGGTGGTGCAGGTGCGGGACAACACCACCGCCGCCGAGCTGGTCGCCTCCGGCGAGGCGGTCCGCCCCTGCCAGCCGACCTCACTGCCCGGGCCCGGCACCGTGGTCCGCCCGGTGCACGGGGACCCGCTCGCCGTCCGGCTGCTGTTCACCTGGCGCCCGCACGCACTCAGCCCGCCCGCCCTGGACGCGCTGTACGGCGAACTGCGCGCCGCCTACCTGGATCTGGCCAAGGTCAACCCGGCCTACCTGGCCTGGTTGGCGCGTCACGAACCGGTCCTGCTGGGGCGTCTCTAGAGCCCCGTTGCGGCCCGGCTCTCCCGGCTGTGGATCAGCACGCCCACCGCGACCATCAGCGCACAGACCAGGCCCGCCGCCAGCACCCCGGAGTCGCCGAACGCGGTGCAGGCCAGCACCAGCACCGCCCCGGCCGGCGCCAGCGACTGCGCGACCAGGCCGCGCTTGGTGTGCCGGGAGTGCAGGTACCAGACCGTGACCAGGTAGACCGCGGTGGGCACGGTGACCGTCGCGGTGGCGGCCCTGCCGGAGATCTCCGCCTTGTGCACGGCCGCCTCCACCGCCACCTCCAGCCCGGCGCCGATCGCCGCCGCCGAGCCGAACACCAGGTAGTGCCCGTAACCCCAGGCGAAGGCCTGCCGGTTGGAGCGCAGGTGCTCGTGGACGGGCCGGGCGAAGTAGATCCACCACGCGGCGAAGCAGATCAGCAGGCCGCCGACCGCCACCGGCACCAGCCGGCTCAGCTCCTCGTGCTCGTCCACCGCCGACTGCACCGCCACCGTCGCCGCGGCCACCGTCTCGCCGAGCACGATCAGGGTGAACAGCCCGTACCGCTCGGCGATGTGGTGCGGGTGCCAGGCCGTCTGCATCCGCAGCTCGGCGACCACTGGCACGGCCAGCTCGCACAGCACGCCGAGCGGGATGACCACCGGTCGGGCGGCGTCCGGCAGCAGCAGCATCACCACCCAGCCGACCTGGCAGAGCGTGATCCCCAGCGCGTACCGCTGCGCGACCCGCCGCGCCGGGCCCTGCTCGCTGCCGGCCGCCCGCAGCCATTGGGTGACCATCGCCAGCCGCATCACCACGTACCCGGCGATCGCGAGCGTCAGGTCCTGGGTGGCGAACAGCCGCGGCACCCCGGCGGCCAGGATCAGCACCCCGGCGATCTGCACCAGCGTGGTGATCCGGTACGGCACGTCGTCGCAGTCGTACGCGGAGGCGAACCAGGTGAAGTTCATCCAGGCCCACCAGATGGCGAAGAAGGCGATCGCGTAGCCGCGGAGGCCCTCGCCGTAGTGCCCGGCCGCCAGGGAGTGGGCGAGCTCGCGCCCGGCCTGGCCGACCGCGACCACGAAGCAGAGGTCGAAGAAGAGTTCCAACGGGGTGGCGACCCGGTGCGGCTCGTCGCGGTCGCGCGGGACCATCCGGCGCACCGGCGGCGGGTCGACGTGGTGCGGGCGGGGTGCCGCGGCGGCGGGATCACTGGCCATCGGTGCTGCTCCGGGGATCGGGACGGGGTCGGGAGCGGACCGGGAGGGCCCGCCGTCCCCGCGCATCCTGGCAGCGGCCCGGGGCCGGCGCACGCACCGGCACGGTACGCACGCCGGTGCGCACGCCGGGTCGTACATCGGTGCGTGCGCCCTACGGCAACCCGTCACAACCCGGGCGCGATGCCCTCGTATATCCCCTTTATCCTTGCCGTCAGCCGCAGTTGACGCTTCGGTGCGCGAACTGGGTGACAGCGCGGCGGCTTTCCGGGCGCGCCCCGCGCGCTGTCCCGCGACCGGCCCCGGCGCCCGGCTAGATTCGTCCCCGGTTGGAAGCGAGCGCGGGCCTTGCGGGGCCCCACGACACGGGCGGCCTGCGGGCAACGCGGAAGGTCAAGGCCGGTGGCAGGACAGCGGGGGCGGCAGTGCCGGCCTGCCCGTGTCCGCACCACCGGCCTCGTGATCACCGCGCTGCTCGCCAGCGCCAGCCGTGCGGTCGCCCTCGCCGCCCCGGCGGCCCCGGCTACTTCTCCCAGCCGACCTTGCTGTAGTCCTCCCAGCCGAGACCGAAGGCGCCGTAGTTGGCGAGTCCCTTGCGCGCCGCCACCACGATCGGCCGCTGGTAGAGCTCGACGGTGTGGCCGAGCTCCCAGATCTTCGCGTCCGCCTGGTTGTAGAGCTTCGCGGCCTCCACCGGGTCGACCGTTCCGGCCGCCTTCTTCAGCAGGTCGTCGATCTCCTGGCTGCCCAGGCGCGACGGGTTCTGGAAGGAGTTGTCGCCCACCGGCAGGCGGAAGTTGGCCAGGCTCTTGGAGTTCGGGAAGGAGTCGGTGTTGCGCCAGCTCGCGAGGTCGAACTTGCCCGGGGTCACGTACTTGGCGAAGAAGTCGTTGGCGGGCACCTTGTCCAGGTCGACCTTGACCCCGACCGCCTGCCACATCGCCGCCGCCGCGGTGGCGAGGTCGAGCTGCGCCTGCGGGGTGCCGTCGCTGAGCACCCAGTGGAGCTCCAGCGACTGGCCGTCCTTGGTGCGCGGCCCGCTGCCGGACTCCTTCCAACCCGCCTCGTCCAGCAGCTTCTTGGCGGCGGCCAGGTCGAACTTGGCCCAGTCCCCCGAGTTGTCCTGGTAGCCGACCTGGTTGGGCATGATGATGTGGTTGCCGAGCGGCTTGAACTCCACCGGCACCCCGTTGTTGGCGATCTTGATCAGCGCCGAACGGTCGAGCGCCTTGCCGAGCGCCTGGCGGACCTTCTGATCCGCCAGCGCGCCGTTGCCGCCGAAGGAGATGTGCACCTCGTCCCACGGGCTGGCGGCCCGGATCACGGTGTCCTTGGCGTTCTTGAGCTGTCCGTACGCGGTGGCGGTGCCGGCCGAGGCGAGGTCGATCTCGTTGTTGAGGTAGGCCTGGATGCTCGCCGACTTGTCCATCACCCGGAAGGTGACCTTGTCGAGCTTGGCCTTGGTCCCCCACCAGGCGGGGTCCGGCACCAGGCTGAGGGTCTGGGCGGTCTTGTCCGCCACGCCGACCTTGAACGGGCCGGCGGTGATCGGGATCTTCTCCAGCCAGCCCTTGTTGAAGTCGTCCGGCGTGGAAATGCCCGCCGCCGGGATCAGCGGGCGGAACAGGTTCTGCCAGTCCGCGTACGGCTGCGCGAAGGTGACCTTCACCTCGGTCGGGTCGGCGCCCTGCTCGACCGCGGAGATCAGCTCGTAGCCGGACGGGTCGTTGATGTTGTACGCCGGGTCCTTGCCGTTGCTGGTCTGCCAGTCCGCTTTGAAGTCCAGGTAGCTGAGCGGCTTGCCGTCCGACCACTTGGCCTTGGGGTTCAGCTTGTACGTGACCACCTGCGGCGAGGTCGAGGTGACCTTGGCCTCCACCAGGTAGTCCGGGTTCGGCTGGAAGGTGCCGGAGGCGTCGGTGCCGAACAGTGCCGGCTCCACGGCGCGGATCAGGTCCACCGTGTCGGTGTAGGTACCGCCGTCCACCTGGAGCGGATTCCACTGGGTGATCCACTGGTCCAGGGAGAAGCGCACCTCGCCGCCGTCCTTGACCTGGTCCAGCGGCTTGGCGTTGATGTCCTGGGAGTCCTGTCTCGGCGGCTCGCTCTTGGCCACGTTGTCGGCCGAGCCGCTCCCGCCCGAGGTGCACGCGGTGACGGCGAGCGCGACGGCGACGGCGAGAACGGCCGCCCGGCCGAGGCGGCGGGTCGGGGTGGAAGCGTCCATGAGGGTCCCCCTGAGATTCGTGGCAGGAGTCGGTTCGTGGCAGGAGTCGGGTCGCACGAGGCATGACCGGGCTTGAGCGTGGGCACTCAATCCGGCACCGAGCCAGAGGAACGTAACAGCGGATCAGATCCGCCACCAGGGGGAGGAGCGCACACCTGATCCAAAAGTCACGGGGGGCAATCCCACCGCAACACCCCCGCCGTCCCCGGGTGCTTCACTCTGACCTGCGCTTTCCCCAACTTCCCTGCCGCCCCTACCATCTGACGCCCTGACCGGGCCCCGACCGAAGGCCACCACCCGATGCCCACCAGACGCGTCGGCCCCACCCCCACCCCGGGCGGCCGTTGATGCTCCGCTACCTGGCGAAGCGGCTGAGCTACTACGCCGCGCTGCTGCTCGTCGCCGTCTTCCTGGCGTACGCGATCTCCGCGAGCGCCCTGCAGCCGCGCACCTACTTCGACGCCAAAGTCCCCCGCCCGTCCGCCGAGTCGGTCGAGCGCCAGCTCACCGCGCTCAACCTGAACGACCACACCCCGGTGGTCGAGCGCTTCGGGCACTGGGCCGACGGCCTGCTCCACGGCGACCTCGGCCGCACCATCCACGACACCCCGGTCAACGACGACTTCGGCCGCCGGGTCTGGGTCTCGCTGCGGCTGCTGCTGCTCGGCAGCCTGCTCGGCGCGGTCCTCGGCGTCGCCGCCGGGGCCTGGAGCGCCGTGCGCCAGTACCGGATCTCCGACCGGCTGCTCACCGTGCTGTCCTTCGTGCTGCTCTCCACCCCGGTCTTCCTGGTCGCGCTGTTCCTCAAGAACGGCGCGATCGCCGCCAAGGACGCGGCCGGCCACGAGGTCATCCCGTTCACCGGCTACGAGACCCCCGGGCTGGCCGGCGGCCTCGGCGCCCACCTCGCCGACTGGGCGCTGCACCTGCTGCTGCCCACCGTCTCGCTCGCCCTCGGCGGCCTCGCCACCTACAGCCGCTACCAGCGCGGCACCATGCTCGACGTGCTCGGCTCCGACTACCTGCGCACCGCCGAGGCCAAGGGCCTCACCCGCCGCCGGGCCCTGCTCAAGCACGGGCTGCGCACCGCCGTGATCCCGATGTCGACCATGTTCGCCTACAGCTTCCTGGGCATCTTCACCGGCGCGATCTTCACCGAGACCATCTTCGGCTGGCACGGCATGGGCGAATGGCTGATCCAGTCGATCAACGAACAGGACGTCAACTCGGTGGTGGCGATCAACCTGTTCACCGCTGTCGTCGTGCTCGCCTCCGGCTTCCTGGCCGACACCCTGCACGCCGCCCTCGACCCGCGCGTGCGGTCCTGACCGGAGGTGATCCTCACGATGACCGTCGTCACTGCCGAGCCGGCCGACTCCGATTCCCCGGCCGGGCCTTCCGGGTCCTCGGGCGATGCCGGACGGCCCCCGGCCGCCGGACGGGGCCGGCTCGTCCTCACCCGGCTGCTCGCCGCCCGCGGCGCCGTGGTCGGAGCCGTCCTGATCCTGCTGCTGTTCGTGCTCGCCTTCGGCGGACCGCTCCTGACGCCCTGGGACTACGCCACCCCCGACTTCACCGCGCTGCACCAACCCCCCTCCGGCGCACACTGGTTCGGCACCAACGGGGTCGGCCAGGACGTGTTCGCGCAGACCGTCCGCGGACTGCAGAAGTCGCTGATCATCGGACTGCTGGTGGCCCTCTTCTCCACCGCGCTGGCCTCGCTGGTCGGCGCCTGCGCCGGCTACTTCGGCGGCTGGACCGACCGGGTGCTGATGTTCCTGGTGGACCTGCTGCTGGTCTTCCCCAGCTTCCTGATCATCACCATCGTCTCGCCCCGGCTGCGCGGCAGCGGCTGGATCGCCTTCGTGCTGCTGCTCGCCCTGTTCAACTGGATGATCACCGCCCGGGTGGTCCGCTCGATGACCCTCTCCCTGCGCGAGCGCGAATTCGTGCGCGCCGCACGGTTCATGGGCGTCCGGCCACTGCGGATCATCAGCCGGCACATCCTGCCGAACGTCGCCTCCTTCCTCATCATCGACGCCACCATCGCGGTCGGCGGCGCGGTGATGAGCGAGACCGCGCTCTCCTACTTCGGCTTCGGCGTCCGCCCGCCGGACGTCTCGCTCGGCACCCTGCTCGCTGCCGGGACCACCGAGGCCCCGGTGTTCCCCTGGATGTTCTACTTCGCGGCCGGACTGCTGGTGCTGTTCGTGCTCGCCGTCAACCTGGTCGGGGACGGGCTGCGCGACGCCCTCGACCCCACCGCCGGGGCGGCCGGCCGCTCGGGTCGTTCGCGTCGTTCACGTCGTTTCGGCAGCTCCACCCGTTCCGGCCGTTCCGGCTGTTCGGGTCGTTCGCAGAGGAAGAGCTCGTGACCACTGTTGTCGAGACCCCGCTGCTCGCCGTCCGGGACCTGCGGGTGGACTTCGCCGGGCCGCGCGGCCCGGTCCCCGCCGTCCGCGGGGTGAACCTCACCCTGCGGCGCGGCGAGACGCTCGGCATCGTCGGCGAGTCCGGTTCCGGGAAGTCCGTCACCGCGCTGTCCGTGCTGGGCCTGCTGCCGGGCACGGCCCGGGTCGGCGGCTCGGTGCGGCTGGACGGCCGGGAACTGGTCGGGCTGCCCGGGCGGGAGCTCGCCGCGATCCGCGGCCGGCAGGTCGCCATGGTGTTCCAGGACCCGTTGTCCGCCTTCACCCCGGTCTACCGGATCGGCGACCAGATCGCCGAGGCGGTCCGCGTCCACCAGAAGGTCGACAAGGCCACCGCCCGCCGCCGGGCCGCCGAACTCCTCGACCTGGTCGGCATCCCGGCGCCCGACCGGGCCCTGGACAGCTTCCCGCACGAGTTCTCCGGCGGCATGCGCCAGCGCGCGATGATCGCCATGGCCGTCGCCAACCAGCCCGACATCCTGCTCGCCGACGAGCCCACCACCGCGCTGGACGTCACCATCCAGGCCCAGGTGCTGGACGTGCTGCGCACCGCGCAGCGGGAGACCGGCGCGGCGCTGGTCCTGGTCAGCCACGACCTCGGGGTGATCGCCGGGACGGCCGACCGGGTCGCGGTGATGTACGCGGGCCGGGTGGTCGAAACCGCGACGGTGGACGAGCTGTTCGCGGCGCCGCGCCACCCGTACACGCTCGGCCTGATCGGCGCGCTGCCCCGACTGGACGGGCGCGGTGGCCCGCTGGTGCCGATCCCGGGCGCCCCCGCGCCGATGGCCGAACTGCCGCCGGGCTGCCCGTTCGCCGCGCGCTGCCCACTGGCGGAGGAGCGCTGCTCGGCGGCGGAGCCCGTCCTGGAGGGTGCCGAGGGGCACCTGGCCGCGTGCGTGCGGTCGGCGGAGCTGGCCGAGCGGCGGCCCGCGCCGAGCGAGGTGTACCCGGTGCCGGACCTGCCGACCGCGACCGCGGCCGGGGACCGCTCCTCGCGGGCGCCGGTGCTGTCGGTGAGCGGTCTCGGCAAAACGTTTCCGCTCCTCAAGGGCACGGTGTTCAAGCGCAAGGTCGGCGAGGTCTACGCGGTGGACGGGGTCGACCTGGACCTGCGGGAGGGCGAGACCCTCGGCCTGGTCGGGGAGTCCGGCTCCGGCAAGTCCACCACCCTGTTCGAACTGCTGAAGCTCGGCGCCCCGGACACCGGCCGGATCGAACTGCTCGGCCGCGACACCGCCCGGCTCACCCGGGCCGAGGCCCACCGGCTCCGGGCCCAGCTGCAGATCGTCTTCCAGGACCCGATGGCCAGCCTCGACCCCCGGATGCCGATCGGCGACATCGTCGCCGAACCGCTGCGTGCCCAGCACGCCCCGCGCGCGGAGATCGCCGACCGGGTGCCCGAACTGCTGCGCCAGGTCGGCCTCGCCCCGGACCACGCCGTGCGCTACCCGCACGAGTTCTCCGGCGGGCAGCGCCAGCGCGTCTCGATCGCCCGGGCGCTCGCCGTCCGGCCGAAGCTGCTGGTGCTCGACGAACCGGTCTCCGCCCTGGACGTCTCCATCCAGGCCGGGGTGCTCAACCTGCTGCAGGCACTCAAGGCCGAGCTCGGGCTCTCCTACCTGTTCGTGTCGCACGACCTCTCGGTGATCCGGCACCTCGCCGACCGGGTCAGCGTGATGTACCTCGGACGGACGGTCGAGCAGGGCGAGGTCTCCGCCGTCTTCGACCGCCCCCGCCACCCGTACACCCGGGCGCTGCTCTCCGCCGTCCCGCTGCCCGACCCCGCCGCCGAGCGCGCCCGCGACCGCATCCTGCTCGCCGGGGACCCGCCCTCCCCCACCGAGCGCCGCACCGGCTGCCCCTTCCGCACCCGCTGCCCGCTCCACGCCCGGCTCCCGGAGACGGCCCGGGCCCGGTGCGAGCGTGAACGGCCCTCGCTCGACGCCGACCGAGCGGAGGGGGACCACCAGGCGGCCTGCCACTATCCGGAGGAACCCACGAGCTGATCATCGAGTTGAACACCGTTGATCACCCTCCGAAACCGCTCGAATACGATTCGGCGGATCGGCTCGGCGGCGTGTACTGTCTTCCACGTCAGCAAGCGCCGCTAGCTCAGTTGGTTAGAGCAGCTGACTCTTAATCAGCGGGTCCGGGGTTCGAGTCCCTGGCGGCGCACAGACAGCCGGAAGGCCCTTCGCGAAAGCGGAGGGCCTTCCGGCGTTTCCGAGTCGCGGCGGGCCGCCGAACGTTCAGCGGGTGTCCAGCACGGCGAAGGCCACCGCGTCCGGGCGGTCGAACATCACCAGGTGCCCGGCCGGGGCGGTCGCGCGGTAGTCGGCGCCGAGCAGGGCCGCGAGTTCCCGCTGCTCGGCGAGCCAGTTCTCGGTGCGGCGGTTGCGGCAGCCGTCGTCCGAGGCCAGCACGGTGATCGGCAGGTCCTCCGGCAGCGGCCGGGTGCGCCGCAGGTCGTCCAGCTCGGCGGCCATGTCGAGGTAGCGCCCGTACTCCCGGAGCAGGGCACGCAGGGCCCGGCCGGTGCGGTAGCAGTGCCGGGCCAGCGGCGCCGGGGCGAGGTCCTCGCGGCGGACGGTGGACCGCCGGGCCATCGCCCGGCGGGCGGTCGGGCCGAACAGGTACGGCACCGCCAGCGCCCTTGCGGCACCCGCCGCCGCCCGGGCCGCCAGGTCGCGCGCGGCGGGTGCCGGGAACGGGCGGGCCGCCGGCTCGACGCTGCCGTCGACCAGCACCAGTCCGGCGGCCCGCTCGGGGTGCAGCCGGGCGAAGGCCTCCACGTGGAGGCCCGCGAGCGAGTGGCCGACCAGGGTGCAGGGGCCGCCCAGCCCGAGGCCGTCCAGCACCGCCAGGATCCGCCCGGCCTCGCCGGCCGCCGTCGGGGCGGGCCGCCCGGTGGCGGGTTCGGCGGCGCTCAGCCCGTAACCGGGCCGGTCGAAGCGGACCACGGTGCGGTAGGGGGTGAGGAACGGGACGACGAGGTCCCAGTCGAACCAGCTGCTGCCGAGGCCGCCGGTGAGCAGGCAGACCGGGCCGTCGCCCTCGGTGCGGACGTGCAGCGCGACGCCGTCGACGCGCAGGAAGCGCGCCTGCGGGTCGGAGGCGGTCGGGCCGGTGCGCACGGTTCCAGCCTAGCCAGCGGCGAACTCCGCCCCAACCAGGAGGAAACGGACGTCCGGAGCACCGGGCGGACCGGGAGTGGTTCGGGGCACCCCTCGGGACCGTGTATTGTTTTCCAGGTCAGCAGGCGCCGCTAGCTCAGTTGGTTAGAGCAGCTGACTCTTAATCAGCGGGTCCGGGGTTCGAGTCCCTGGCGGCGCACAGACATTGGGGAGCCTCTCGCAACAGCGAGGGGCTCCCCGATTTTTTGGCCCTCGACGTCCGTTTTGCGTGTGATGTCGGTCTCGATTGCCGTTCCGGCGGAGCCATTCGGCCCGCGCGGCTCGTCCTGGGCAGTAAACCGGAATCGGGACAAAGGTCCCCGACCGCCGATGTCCCCGTCTGTGCAGGCTGGCCTGGTCCGCCCGCAGGAAGGCCGCGCCATGTCCGAGCACACCCAGGGCGGCGGCCGCACGCCGTCGATCAGTCTCCGGCCGGTCAAGCGGTTCAAGCGCTCCACCGGTACGACCGGCGGTGCGGCGGGCGGCAGGAAGCCGCGCCGGCCCAAGCGCACCGGCTGGCGCCGCCTCATACCCACCTGGCGGATGACCCTGCTCGGTCTCGCCGCGTCCCTGCTGCTCGGCGTCGGCCTGTTCGCGCTGGGCGTCGCACTGGTGAAGGTCCCGGACGCGCACGCCGCCGCGACCGCGCAGAGCAACACCTGGCTCTACTCGGACGGCTCGGTGATCACCCGCACCGGTCAGATGAACCGGCAGAACGTCGGCCTGGACAAGGTCTCCCCCGCCGCCCAGCACGCCGCGCTGGCCGCCGAGGACCGCAACTTCTACAACGAGGGCGCGGTCAACGTGCAGGGCCTGGTCCGCGCCGCCCTCAACACCGCCAGCGGCGAGGGCACCCAGGGTGGCTCCACCATCACCCAGCAGTACGTGAAGAACACGTACCTGAGCCAGCAGCAGTCGATCACCCGCAAGGTGAAGGAACTCTTCATAGCGATCAAGGTGGACGCCACCGAGAGCAAGGACGAGATCCTCTCCGGTTACCTGAACACCTCCTACTACGGCCGCGGCGCGTACGGCATCCAGGCCGCCTCCCAGGCGTACTTCGGCATCGACGCCTCCGCGCTCAACCCGGCCCAGGGCGCCTACCTGGCCACCCTGCTGAACGCCCCGAGCGCCTACGACGTGGCCACCACGACCCCGGCGGGCAAGCAGAACGCCGTCAACCGCTGGAACTACGTGATGGACGGCATGGTCAAGGAGGGCTGGCTCTCCGCCGACGAGCGGGCCAAGACCACCTTCCCCGACGTCAAGGACCCGCAGCCCAACCCGGGCCTGTCCGGCCAGTCCGGCTACCTGGTGGACGCGGCCACCCAGTACCTCACCTCGAACGGGGTCATCAGCGAGACCGAGCTGGCCAAGGGCGGCTACACGATCAAGCTGAGCATCGACCCGAGCCGCCAGCAGGCCCTGCAGGACTCCGTCCAGGCGCAGCTGCACGACACCCTGAACCCGGACAAGCGGAAGAAGGACGCGGCCGCCCAGGCCGGCGCCGTCTCGGTGGACCCGAAGACCGGCGCGGTCGTCGCCCTGTACGGCGGCCTCGACTACGTGAAGCACTACGTGGACAACGCGACCCGGCGCGACTACCAGGCCGGTTCGACCTTCAAGGCGATCGCCCTGGCCGCCGCCTTCGAGAACAACGCCAAGACCCAGGACGGCCGGACCGTCACCCCGCACACCGTCTACGACGGCACCAGCGGCCGCAAGGTCCGCGGCGGCAAGGGCACCCCGTACGCGCCGCCGAACGAGGGCGACAAGAGCTACGGCCAGATCAGCCTGCAGCAGGCCACCGACTGGTCGGTCAACTCGGCCTTCGCCCAGCTCGCGCAGGACACCGGGCTGCAGAAGGTCAAGGACACCGGTGTCGCGCTGGGCCTGCCCGGCAACACCCCGGGCCTGGACCCGGTGCCGTCCATCCCGCTGGGTGCGGCCACCCCGAGCGTGCTCGACATGGCCGGCGTGTACGCCACGCTGGACAACGGCGGCAAGCAGATCACCCCGTGGCTGGTGCAGTCGGTGGACCGCGGCGGCGAGGCCGTGGCGCTGCCCGCGCACAAGACCACCCAGGCGATCAGCGCGGACACCGCCAACGAGGTCACCTCGATGCTCCAGGGCGTGGTGGGCGACCCGGGCGGCACCGGCTGGCGGGCGAAGGCGCTGGGCCGTCCGGTGGCGGGCAAGACCGGTACCACCGATGACCAGAAGTCCGTCTGGTTCGTCGGCTACACCCCCGAGCTGGTCACCTCGGTGGCGCTGTTCGGCCAGGACCCGGGCACCGGCGCCCAGGTCAGCCTGAGCGGCGTCGGCGGGATCGACGGCGCGGCGGGCGGGCAGTACCCGGCGCAGATCTGGACCAGCTACATGAAGGCCGCGCTCAAGGGCCAGCCGGTGAGCGACTTCGCGACCCCGGCGGACGGCGACGACTCCGCGGGCGCGACCGACCTGCCGACCGCCCCGAGCACGCCGACCACCGCCCCGTCGACCGGCACCGCCACCCCGGGCACCGGCACGGGCACCCCGCCGAGCGACAACTCCGGCGGCAACACGTCGGGCGGCAACGGCTCCGGCTCCGGCTCGGGCTCCGGTACGGGCACGGGCACGGGCTCCGGCGGGGCGACCACCGAGCCGACCGCTCCCCCGACCAGCCAGCCGACCACCCAGCCCACCTCGCGGCCCACCGGTCGGCCGACCCCCCAGCCGACGCCGACCACCGGTCCGACCACGGGGCCGACCACCGGTCCGACCAGCCAGCCGACCGGCGGAACGGACGCGCTCTCGGGGGCGGGGGCGGGCGGCTGACGTTCGGGGGCCTCGGGCTCCGGGGTCCTCGGGCTCCGGAGGCCTCGGGTGGGTGAGTGCGCCGTTGCGGACAGTGGGCAGCAGGACCGAATGACGAAATGGCGCCTTACCGAAGCGCCGGTCCGACTGTCACAATGCGTCGGTGCAAAGCTCAACGGCCTCGCCCACCCACCCTTCGGGCAGAACCCTCGGCCTCAGCCTCGCGCTGGTCTCCGCATTCGCCTTCGGCGGCTCCGGCACCGCGGCCAAGCCGCTGATCGAGGCCGGGCTCTCACCACTGCACGTGGTGTGGCTCCGGGTCACCGGCGCCGCCGTGGCCCTGCTGCCGATCGCCTACCGGCACCGGGACGCCGTCCTGCGCCGCCCCGGCCTGCTGCTCGGCTTCGGCCTGCTCGCCGTGGCCGGCGTCCAGGCCTGCTACTTCGCGGCGATCTCCCGCATCCCGGTCGGCGTCGCGCTGCTCATCGAGTACCTCGGGCCGCCGCTGCTCATCGGCTACGTCACGTTCGTACAGCGCAAGCCGATCACCCGGGGCGCGGCCATCGGCGCCGGCGTCGCCGTGGCCGGACTGGCCTGCGTGGTCGAGGTCTGGAACGGCCTGAGCTTCGACGCCCTGGGCGTGCTGTTCGCCCTCGGCGCGGCCTGCTGCCAGGTCGGCTACTTCGTGCTCGCCGACGCCGGCCGCCGGGGCGAGCGCCCGGTCCACCCGATGGCCGTCAGCGCGTACGGACTGCTCATCGGCGCCGTCCTGCTCACCGTCCTCGCCCGGCCCTGGCAGGCCGACTGGAGCCTGCTCGGCGGATCCGTGGTGATGAACGGGCACACCCTGCCCGCGCTGATCCCGGCTGCCTGGATGGTGCTGGTCGCGACCGTGCTCGCCTACCTGACCGGCGTGATCTCCGTCGGGTACCTCTCACCGCCGATCGCCGGGGTGGTGGCCAACCTGGAGGCCGTGGTCGCCACCGTGCTGGCCTGGGTCCTGCTCGGCGAGCACCTGGGGCTGCCGCAGGTCGCGGGCGGTCTGCTGGTCCTGGCGGGCGCCTTCGCCGCGCAGATCAGCAAGCCGGCGGCGGTGGAGACGGGGGCGGCGGGCCGAAGTGGCGGTGCGACCGAGGCGGTCGCCGGTGCCACCGCCCCGGGTTCGGCTGCTTCCGGTGCTGCTCCGTCGGGCGCTGCTCCGTCCGGTTCCACCGCCTCCCGGGCCGTCGGAACCGCTCAGGAGGGCCGGGAGCGGGTGGCCGCCGCCGAGCGCGGGG
The DNA here is from genome assembly GCF_042883685.1 of Kitasatospora sp. NPDC058190. NCBI lineage: Bacteria > Bacillati > Actinomycetota > Actinomycetes > Kitasatosporales > Streptomycetaceae > Kitasatospora > Kitasatospora sp. NPDC058190. The sequence continues at coordinate 169,147 of NZ_JBHVVI010000002.1, read as the reverse complement.
TCAGCGGCCGGTCCAGCCGAACCAGTCGAAGTGATTGAGCGGCCACACGACGGCTGACACCGGACCGACCACGTTGTCCACCGGCACGGCGCCGCCGCCCGGGCCCTGCCGGTGGTAGCGGGAGTCCGCCGAGTCGCTGCGGTGGTCGCCCTCGACCCAGACGTAGCCCGCGGGCACCTTCACCGGACCGAAGTCCAGGCCCGCGCAGGAGTCGTCGCCCGGGTGCAGGTACGGCTCGTCGACCTTCTTCCCGTCGACGGTCAGCGTGGTGCCCGTGCACTGCACGGTCTCGCCGCCGGTCGCTATGACCCGCTTGACCAGGTAGTTGTCGTCCTTCGGAGGCACCAGCCCGACGAAACTGAGCACCGAGCTCACGGCGTTGGTGAACGGGTTCGAGTCGACGGGCTGCGGCGGCAGCCAGTTCCCCGGGTCCTTGAACACCACCGGCTGCCCCGGCTCCGGCTTCCAGCCGGTGAGCGGCGCGAGCTTGTTCACGCCGACCCGGTCGCCGACCCGCAGGGTGTTCTCCATCGAGCCGGACGGGATGGTGAAGACCTGGAACAGGCAGGTCTTGATCAGCAGCGCGACCACCAGCCCGACGACCACCATCGCCGGCAGCTCGATCCACCACGGCCGGGGGCGACGTGCCGAGCGACGCGCCTTGCGCCCGCGCGAACCGCCGGCCCGGCGGCGGGCCTCGGCGCGGCCGCCGGAGGCGTCGGGTGCGCCCAGGGCATCGGAGGCACCGGCTGCGCCGCCGGTGTGCCGGGTGTCCTCGACGTCCTGCGCGCCGGGATCACCGAGGGCTCCGCTGGGCGTTTCGGGCAGGTTCACCGCCATCGTCGCTGCTCCACCTCTCCGGCTGGGGAAATCTGCACGCTACGCCAACCGGGGAGCCTCACGAAATCCGGCATTTAGCCGCCCCCGACATCACCGGGCGGGGAGCCTCCGCTCGGGGTCGCCTCCGGGGGGTCGCCTTCAGGCGCGGGCGATGGCCTCGTGGTGGCGGATGACCTCGGCGATGATGAAGTTGAGGAACTTCTCCGCGAAGACCGGGTCGAGCTTGGCCCCGGCGGCCAGCTCCCGCAGCCGCGTGATCTGGTCCCGCTCCCTGGCCGGGTCGGCCGGCGGCAGCTTGTGCTCGGCCTTGAGGCGACCGACCCGCTGGGTCGCCTTGAAACGCTCGGCCAGCATGTGGACCACCGCGGCGTCGATGTTGTCGATGCTCTCGCGCAGGCTGGTCAGCTCCGCCCGCACCGCGTCGTCGATCCCCTCGGGCACGCCGGCGTCGGGGGTCGTGGGCTGGTCCGTCATCGGGGCGGCTCCCGGTGTCTGGGGTGGGCGCCCGGCCGTACGGCGGCCGGGCTCGGGCCCGGGCAAATCTAACAGGGCACCCGCTCCGGACCCGCACCGTCGGGCGGAACCGTCCGGCATCCGGACAGCCCGGTGGGACCGCCCCATCGGGCCGTCGGGGTGCCCGCCGGCCGACGGGTCGTCCGACGCCCGGCCCCGGCGCCCGGTCCCGGGGCGGGGCTGCCCGTAGGCTGGTGCGTGCATCACCGGAAGTGACGACTCAGCAGTCCCTCAGTAGTGGAGGAACCGATCGTGGCAACCACCCGCACCGCCCGTACCGCCTGGGAGGGCAACCTCCTCAACGGCAAGGGGCAGGTGACCTTCGCCTCCTCCGGGATCGGCGAGTACCCCGTCTCCTGGCCGGCCCGCGCCGAGACGCCCAACGGCAAGACCAGCCCCGAGGAACTCATCGCGGCCGCCCACTCCGCCTGCTTCTCGATGGCTCTCTCGCACGGCCTGACCCAGGCCGGCAACCCGCCCACCAAGCTCGACACCCAGGCCGACGTCACCTTCCAGCCCGGCACCGGCATCACCGGCATCCACCTGACCGTCACCGGCGACGTACCCGGCCTGGACGCGGCCGGCTTCGTGAAGGCCGCCGAGGACGCCAAGGCCAACTGCCCGGTCAGCCAGGCCCTGACCGGCACCACCATCACCCTCACGGCCCAGCTGGCCTGACCCGCTCCCCCGGCTCGTCCGGGGCGCACTCGGCCACGCCCCCGGCGCGCAACCGGCGCCCGGGGGCGCGGCCTCGGCGCGCGCGATCCCGGCGCACCTCACGTGCTGCCCACCAAGGGCGCCCGAACGTTCCGCACGCACGATCACAAAGGGGACGAATCACCCTGGCGGCGGTCACCGCGCGTTGTCGTCGCGTCCTATGATCGGCCGAAGCGCCCTGTTCTTCACGTGGGTCCCCGCGCGACAGCGCCCCACGGCGGTCGCCCCGCAGCGGACCGGCTCCGAGGACCGTGACAGAGCGCGGAGCCGGCCGCCGGAGTCCCGACCGGCCTGGCGAACCATCGTCAAGCGTCAGCAGCGGACGGGAGCATGCCGTGCCGGGCCAGAACGAGGGGGCCGACGCACACCACCCAGGCGTGCGACACGAGGAATCGTCACACCACCGCCACCTCACCGCGCCGGTCCTCGATCCGGCTTCCGCGCCCTCGGCCGCGCCGGCTACCGCCTGCGGCACTCTGGAGGCCCCCGAGGTGCTGCTCTGCCCCACCTGCTCGGCCCCGTTGACCGGCGGCACCCATCCGGGCGCCGCCGACGCCCCCGGCCGGGAGGGCGGCGGCGACCGGCTGCTGGCGGCGCTGCGGGCCAGCGAGTCCCGGTTCCGGGCCGCCTTCTGCGACGCCGTCATCGGCATGGCCCTGATCGACCCCGAGGACCGGATCATCGAGGTCAACCCGGCCTTCGCAGCGCTGATCGGACGGGGCGTCGGCGAACTGATCCGCACCCACCTGCACGAGATCATCGACCCGGAGGGCATGCCGCCTCGGCTCTTCACCGAACTCGTCCACGGTGAGCGGGAACGGTTCCGCGTGGAGAAACAGCTCAAGCACCGCGAGGGCCACACGGTCTGGAGCAAGGTGACCGTCTCCCTGATCCGGGACGGCGCCGGGCAGCCGCTCTACACCCTCGCGCTGGTGGAGGACATCACCGAACAGCGCCGGCTCGGTGACCGCCTGGAGTACCAGGCCCTGCACGACCCGCTGACCCGGCTGCCCAACCGGACCTTCTTCTTCGAACGGCTCGACGCGGCCTGCCTCACCGGCACCGAGGCCCCCGGAAGCGGCGAGGGCCCCGACCGTCCCGTGGCGGCGGCGGACGGACGCCGGGTGGGCGTCTGCTACCTGGACCTCGACGGCTTCGCGGCGATCAACGAGACCCTCGGCCACCACATCGGCGACCAGCTGCTGATCGCCGTCGCCAGCAGGCTGCGGGGCGGGCTCGCCGAACGCGACGCCCACCTGGTGGCCCGGATGGGGGGCGACGAGTTCGCCGTCCTGGTCACCGACAGCATCGGCAGCGAGCAGCTGACCGCGCTCGCCGGACGGATCCTGGAGGTGCTGGAACGTCCCTTCGACGTCGCCGGGCACCGGCTGGTGATCACCGCCAGCGTGGGCGTCGTCGAACGCTCGGTGCACGAGACCACCCCGACCGACCTGGTCAAGGACGCCGACGCCACCCTCTACTGGTCCAAGGCCGACGGCCGCGCCCGCTGGACCCTCTACGACCCGGACCGCGGTGCCCACCAGCTCACCCGCCAACTGCTCGCCACCGCACTGCGGCCGGCCCTGGAGCGCGGCGAGTTCAGCGTCGAGTACCAGCCTCTGGTCGGCCTGGCCGACGGCGCGGTGCACGGCGCCGAGGCCCTGGTCCGCTGGCGCCACCCCCGCTACGGGACGATCTCCCCGGACCGCTTCATCCCGCTCGCCGAGGAGTCCGGCGCGATCGTGCCGCTCGGCACCTGGGTGCTGGAGGAGTCCTGCCGTCAGGCCAAGCAGTGGCTCACCGAATTCCCCGACACCGAGACCTTCGTGAGCGTCAACCTGGCGGCCCGGCAGATCTGGGACTCCGACGTGGTGGCCGACGTCGCCCGGGTCCTCGAACGCACCGGTCTGCCGGCCCGACTGCTCCAGCTGGAGATCACCGAGAGCGCCCTGCTCGGCCCCGGTGGGCGCCCGCTGCAGGCCCTGCAGGCGCTGGCCGACATGGGAGTGCGGATCGCGATCGACGACTTCGGCACCGGTTACTCCAACCTGGCCTACCTCTCCCGGCTGCCGGTGCACGTCCTGAAGCTCGACGGCACCTTCATCGAGGGCTTCCGCGACCCGGCACCGACGGACCGCCCGCCCGTGCCGGAGCTCCGCTCCCGCCGCAGCGACGCCGACGAGCAGATCGTCGGCGCGATGGTGCAGCTGGCCCACACCCTCGGCCTGACCGTCACCGCCGAGGGCATCGAGAGCGCCGCCCAGGCCGAGCGGCTGCGACTGACCGGCTGCGACACCGCCCAGGGCTGGTACTTCGCCCGGCCCGGCGAGGCCGAGCTGGTCGCGGCGATACTCCGGGAGGGCCGCCCCACCCCGCACGGCCGGTAGGGCACGGGCGGGGCGGGGCGGTTTCCGCCGGGGCGGGGTGCGGCAAGGGGGTTGCCGTCAGGCCGTTGCCGTCAGGCCGTACGCCTCGGCGATCAGGCCGTAGGAGCGGAGCCGGGCCTCGTGGCCGTGGATGTGCGAGGTGACCATCAACTCGTTCACCCCGGTCCGCTTGCGCAGGGCCTCCAGGCCGTCCGCGACCTGACCCGGGTCGCCCAGCACCACGTTGTCGAGCCAGCTGTCGACGAAGTCCTCCTCGACCGGGCTGTACGGGTACTCCTCCGCCTCCTCCGGGGTCGGGATCGGGCCGGGGTTGCCGCGCCGGAGCCGGAGCATGCCGAGCGCGGCGGAGCGGGCGAGACGGCGGGCGGTGGGCTCGTCGTCGGCGGCGACGGCACCCACGCCGATCAGCGCGTACGGCTCGCTGAGCACGTCCGAGGGGCGGAAGGACGTCCGGTACAGGTCCAGGGCCGGGATGGTGTTGGCGCTGCTGAAGTGGTGGGCGAAGGCGAACGGGAGGCCGAGCCGAGCCGCCAGCTGGGCACTGAAACCGGAGGAGCCGAGCAGCCAGATCGGCGGGCGGCCCTCGCCCTTGGGTACGGCGGTCAGCCGCGCGTACGGGTGGCCGGCCGGGAAGTCGCCGTCGAGGAAGTGGGTCAGCTCGGCGAGCTGCTGCGGGAAGTCGTCCGCGCCCTCGGCGAGGCCGCGGCGCAGCGCCCGGGCGGTGGCCGGGTCGGTGCCGGGGGCACGGCCGAGCCCGAGGTCGATCCGGCCGGGGTGCAGGGCCTCCAGCAGGCCGAACTGCTCGGCGACGGTCAACGGGGCGTGGTTGGGGAGCATGACCCCGCCCGAGCCGAGCCGCAGCGTGGTGGTGTTGGCACCGAGGTGGGCGAGCAGGACGGCCGGGGTCGAGCTGGCCACCCCGGGCATGCCGTGGTGCTCCGCCACCCAGAAGCGGTGGTACCCCCACTGCTCGGCCCGGCGGGCCAACTCGGTGGTGGCGGCCAGGGCTTCAGCGGGCGTGTGGCCTACGCCGACGGTGGCCAGGTCGAGGATCGAGAGCGGGGCGGGTGCCGTACCGCGGGCGCTGCCGCGGATCGCCGCACCGATCGGCGGCTCGGTTCCGTGCTCCTGCTGGTCCTCGGTGGTCATGCCGTCCGCCCTCCTGGCTGTTCTTGATCTGGCCGTACTCCGAGCCGGCCGTCCTGGGCGGCCGCACAGGTCGCGGACGGCCCGGCGGTCGCTCCTGCCGACCGGGGTCAACCACGGTTCCGGGCTCGCTGTTCCCGGCGGGCCCGCCCGATCCGGGTGCGGTTCGACCGTTCCGCCCGGCCGCCTCTCCCCCGGCCCGCCCTCTCCCGGGAGCACTGCCTCGCCACCGACGACGGCCCGCCGCCGCTTCGCCGACGCCCGCGTCGGCAGTACCTGACGTGATCCTCCGCATACCGGGGTGCTTCATGGCATGAAAAGTCGAGGCGCTAGCGTTGGCCATAAGCAGCCACCTGCTCCCCCGGGCGGCGTGGAGGGAGTAAGGGCCTTGAACTTCGTGGCGGCGATCGGATCCTCGTGGATCTGCGCCCTGGCGCTGTTCGCCGTACTCGGTGACGCCCTCCTCCCCTTCATCCCGAGCGGAACGCTGGTCATCCTGGCCGTGCTCAAGACGGAGCAGGTCAGCGGCGCCCCGGTGCTGCTCGCCCTCGGGGTGGCGGTGGCCTCGTTCCTGGGTGACCTCCTGCTGCTCCACCTCGCCCGGCGCGGCGCCCCGGTGCTTCAGCGCCGGCTCGCCCAGCGCCCGAAGCTGGCGGCCAGCGTGGCCCGGGTCCAGCAGTCCCTGGTCGAGCGCCCGCGCGGCGGGGCGGCCGCGATGGTGGTGGTCGCCCGCTTCGTTCCGGCCGGGCGGACCGTCCTGGACCTGGCCATCGGTCACTCCCCCGCTCATCCGCACCGCTTCCTGCACTGGTCGGCGCTGGCCGCGCTGGTCTGGGCCGCCTACATCGTGACGCTGGGTTGGCTGAACAGCCACTGGTTCAACACGGCCTGGCTGAGTCTGGCGGTCTCCTGCGCGGCGGCCACCGCCATCAGCACCGCGATCGCGCGAATAGTTCGCCGCAACCGGCGGCTGGCCGCGCTCTGACCGGCCGGGCGGAGCGGCGGTACCGTACTCCCCTGACACCGCGACGTGCGAAGCGTCACAGGACCGCAACAGACGACCGATCCCTGCAGCCCAGCCGGGTGTGCCCGGCGTGTTGACTGTCGTCGGGAGCTCGGCGCCCCTTGGTGGCTGCCGTAGCGACATGACATGCTAACGGCGGAAAATTCATCAATTGCCCGATTTGACCGGTGCGGCCCGCGGCCGCCCTCACCACCGGCATCGGCACCCAGGGGAGACCATGACCAGCATCTCGCGCAGGACGGTGCTCAGTGCTACCGCCGCGACCGCAGCCCTCGGCGCGGTCGCGGCGTGTTCCAGCGGCGGATCCGGGTCAGGGCAGAACTCCTCCTCCCCTTCCTCCGGCGGCAACAACGGCGACGCCAAGACCGGTACCTCCGACCCGACCCAGGCCGTGGTCCCCAAGGGCACCCCGATCGGTGACGGGTCCAACGCGGACACCGGCCCGCAGCCGAACCAGCCCAAGGCCGAGAAGCTCAAGCCGGGCGAGCGGCCGCCGCAGTTCGTGGTGTTCTCCTGGGACGGCGCGGGCGGCACCGACGACGGCCAGTTCCCCCGCTTCCTGAAGCTGGCGGAGCAGTACAAGGCCACGATGACCTTCTTCCTCTCCGGGATATACGCCCTGCCCAAGGGCAAGTCCCAGCTGTACCACCCGCCGAAGCACTCGGTCGGCGCCTCCGACATCCCGTACCTGTCGGACGGTGCGGTGAAGAGCACCCTCAAGCTCATCAGCCAGGCCTGGCTGGCCGGGCACGAGATCGGCACCCACTTCAACGGGCACTTCTGCTCCAGCCGCCCGGACAAGAACGGGGTCAACATGTGGACCCCGGACGACTGGCAGAGCGAGATCGACCAGGCGATCGCCTTCGTCACCCAGTGGCGGACCAACACCGGCTTCACCGACGTCGACCCGCTCCCCTTCGACTACAAGAAGGAGCTCGTCGGCGGCCGCACCCCCTGCCTGGAGGGCCAGAAGGCGCTGCTGCCGACCATCGCCAAGCTGGGCTGGAAGTACGACGCCAGCTCCGCGGGCGGTCTGCAGATATGGCCGCAGAAGGTGCAGGACGGAAAGGTCTGGGACTTCCCGCTGCAGTCCATACCCTTCCCCGGGCACACCTTCCAGGTCCTGTCGATGGACTACAACATCCTGGCCAACCAGTCCGCCGGCAGCACCAAGGGCGACCCCGGTAAGTACGACGAGTGGCGCACCCAGGCCACCAACTCCTACCTGGCGGGCTTCGAGCGCGCGTACAACAGCAACCGCGCGCCGTTCTTCATCGGCAACCACTTCGAGCAGTGGAACGGCGGCATCTACATGGACGCCGTCGAAGAGACCCTCAAGGCCGTCGCGGGCAAGCCCGAGGTCCGGCTGGTCTCCTTCAAGCAGCTGGTCGAGTGGCTTGAGGCGCAGGACCAGTCCACTCTGCGCAAGTTGCGCACCCTCAACGTCGGCCAGGCTCCGGCCGGTGGCTGGGACGCCTTCCTGGGCGCGGCGGGCTGACGCGCCGGAGCGCGGAGCAGTCGATGCCGGGCTGAGGCCGGTACGGCCGGTGGGGTGTTCGCGCCCCGCCGGCCGTCGTCGTCGGTGTCCGGCCGGGCCGCCGGGGAGCAGGCGGACCGCCTCGGCGCCGAACTCGCCGCACTAGCACCATCGCAGGCCGCAGTGGCCGAGAACCGTAGTATCTTCACGCTTGCGCGGTGGTCATTCCTCCGTACGGTTGCGTTCACCGTTGCCCTCCGGGAGAGTTGAGCGAGCCAAGGATCCCGCATACCCCGAGGGGAAGCTGGGTAGTGCACCGGGATCCAGCATTCGAAGCCGCCACGCCGCCCCACAACTCAACCGGTCGCACACACTCCAGGTACTGGAGGCCACGTGCTGGACGGCCCGGAAACCGCCGGATGGACGGCGGTTCGCCGGGCCGTGTTCTGCCCGGGCGACTTCGAGGCGAGGCGCAGCAACGCCGAGCAAAGCAGAGCAAGGCGCAATACTCCGGGGGGAGCAGCTATGACCACGCCGTTCTCGCGACGAAAGGGCGACGGAACAGCCCGCCACGGGCACAGCCGTGGCGCAAGCAGTCGAGGCGCCGGCGGTCCGAACGGTGACGACCGGGCCGCCGAGCAGCTGGACGAGGTGGTCCTGCGCACCGTACCGGCGCCCGAAGCACCGTACGACTACGGCCACTTCAGCCGCCTCGCCGGCCCGGCGGTCGATCCGGGCGAGGACCGGGAGCTCGGCGGCGGTGTCTACCGGCCGGAACCGGGCAGCACCGGGCGACCCGCGGGTACGGCCACCCCCTTCCGTGTCCAGTACCGCAGCCTGTTACGCCACGAGCCGCACCGGATCCGGGCCGCCCTGCTGCTGGTGGCCGCCCCGCTCCTGGAGGCGATCCTGCTGGTCTGGCTGCTGCTGCCGGAGCACTGGCCGGAGCGCCCGGACGAGACCAACACCCTGGTGCTGCTCGGCGACAAGGTGATGATCGGGATCATCGCCGTGGTCGAGGTGTTCCGGCTGGTCAACGTCGTCTCCAACACCCACGCGACCCTGGTCGCCCGTGACCCGATACCCGTGACGCCGGAGTCCGGCACCCGGGTCGCCTTCCTCACCACCTGCGTGCCGGGCAAGGAGCCGCCGGAGATGGTCCGGGCCACGCTGGTCGCGGCCCGCGCCGTGCGGCACGAAGGCCCGTACGACGTCTGGCTGCTGGACGAGGGAAACGATCCTGCAATGCGCGCCCTCTGCACGGAGCTGGGTGTGCGCCACTTCAGCCGTGCCGGCCGGCCGCACTGGAACCGGCCGAAGGGCCGCTTCCGCGCCAAGACGAAACACGGCAACTACAACGCCTGGCTCCAGGCGCACGGCGACGACTACGACTTCTGGGTGTCCGTCGACACCGACCACGTTCCGCTGCCCGACTTCTGCGAGCGCATGCTCGGCTACTTCCGCGATCCCGACGTGGCATTCGTGGTCGGCCCCCAGGTGTACGGGAACTACCGGAGCTCGGGCTCGGCCGTCACCAAATTCAGCGAGAGCCAGCAGTACCTCTTCCACGCCCTCATCCAACGCGCCGGAAACCGTTACGGCGCGCCGATGTTCGTCGGCACCAACAACGCCGTCAGAATCCGTGCGCTCCAGTCGATCGGCGGGTTGTACGACTCCATCACCGAGGACATGGCGACCGGTCTGGAGTTCCACCGGAGCCGGAACCCGGAGACCGGGGACCGCTGGAAGTCCGTGTACACCCCGGACGTGCTCGCGGTGGGTGAAGGCCCGTCCTCCTGGACCGACTTCTTCTCCCAGCAACTGCGCTGGAGCCGCGGCACCTACGAGACCCTGCTCACCCGGTACTGGCGGGTCATGTGGCGGCTGTCGCCCGGCCGGCTGCTCAACTACTCGCTGATGGTGGGCTTCTACCCGATGGCGGCGCTCACCTGGCTGCTCGGCGGGGTGTCCAGCGTGCTCTACCTGGGCTTCGGCGCCTCCGGCGTCCACGTCTCCTCGGAGATCTGGATGATGCTCTACAGCGACGCCGCCGCGCTCCAACTCCTGCTCTACACCTGGAACCGCAAGCACAACGTGAGCCCGCACGAGCCGGCCGGCTCCTCCGGGGTCGCGGGCATGCTGATGTCGGCGCTCTGCGGCCCGATCTACGCGGCCTCGCTGCTGCAGGCGCTGGTGCGCCGCCGCAGCCGCTTCGTGGTGACGCCCAAGGGCCGTGAGGCCAGCGCCGACCGACTCGGCACCTTCCGCTTCCACCTGTTCTGGACGTTGGTCTTCGGCGGCGCCCTCGCCGCCTCCTACTACACGGGCTACGACCACGTCGCGATGCGGACCTGGGCCTGCATCGCCCTGGCCCTGACCCTGCTGCCGCTCCTGATCCTGGTCGGCGACGCCGTCCGCCGACGCCGGACCCGGCCCACCGCCACCCTCACCGTGACCGGGGACCCGGCGGCGACCCCCAAGGTCGTCCTGGAGAAGCGCCACCCGCGCCACGCCCGCACCGCACCCGCGCAGGCAGCAGCCGCGAAGGCGGTACCCGCACAGGTGACGACGGCGCTCGACAGCCCGACGCTCACGCTCCGCCTGGCCGCGCCCGACACCCCGACGGTCACGCTCCGCCTCGTCCCGCCGGACGACCTGGCGCCCGACCACGTCGAGAGCGGCACCCCCGCCCACTGAGCCACCCCGCCCGCCTCCCGAGGGGAGCACCACCTTGAGGATCCACAAGACCGGCCGCGCCAAGCGCTTCGCCCTCGGCAGCACCGTCGCACTGACCGTCGCCGGGATGAACGCCCCGGCCGTCCTCGGCTTCGTCGGCGACCAGTACCACAGCTACGTGATCAACCGCCCCGAGTACAAGGCGCGGTACGGCCACTGGCAGACCCTGACGCTGCCCGCCGAGTTCCGGGTCAACGCCGTCCACGCCACCCTGCTGCGCACCGGCAAGGTGCTGATCGCGGCCGGTTCCGGCAACGACGAGAAGCAGTTCAACGCGGGCAGCTTCAAGAGCCTGCTCTGGGACCCGGCCAAGAACACCTACAAGCTGATACCCACCCCGGCCGACATGTTCTGCGGCGGCCACACCTCCCTCCCGGACGGCCGGGTGCTGGTGGCCGGCGGCACCCAGCGGTACGAGAAGCTGGACGGCGCCGTGAAGAAGGCGGCCGGGGTGATGCGGGTGCGCAACGAGAGCCCGGAGCGCGACCGCACCTTCCCCAAGGGCACCGTCTTCGTCGCCCCGAACGGCCGCGAGTACGCCAGCACCGTCCCGGTGACCGTCCCCGCCGCGACCAAGACCGGCTCCGGCAAGCAGACCGTGGTCACCGCGGGCGAGCAGCACGTGTTCGTCGAGGCACTCGGAGAGGGCCCGGACTACGTGGCCAACTCCCCGGCCCAGTACCGGATCAAGGACCTGACCGGCATCGACGCGCACAACCTGTACGGGCAGAGCGAGAAGCTGACCCTGGACAAGCAGGAGTACCAGGGCATCCGCTCCGCCTTCGAGTTCAACCCGGACACCGAGCTCTACGAGCAGGTCACGGACATGGCGCACGCCCGCTGGTACCCGACGCTGACCGGGCTGGGCGACGGCCGGGTGGTCACCGTCTCCGGGCTGGACGACACCGGGCAGATCCTCAACGGCAACGACAACGAGGTCTACGACCCGAAGACCAAGACCTGGGCCAAGGCCCCCGACCGCTACTTCCCGACCTACCCGTCGCTCTTCCTGACGGCCTCCGGCAAGCTCTTCTACTCGGGCTCCAACGCCGGTTACGGCCCCGCCGAGAAGGGTCGCGAGCCCGGCGTGTGGGACCTGTCGAACAACAGCTTCCAGCCCGTCCCCGGCCTGCGCGACCCGGGTCTGACCGAGACCTCCTCCTCGGTGCTGCTGCCGCCCGCGCAGGCGCAGAAGGTCATGGTGCTGGGCGGCGGCGGGGTGGGCGAGTCCCCGCTGTCCACGGCCCGCACCGACATCGCCGACCTCTCGGCCGCCAAGCCCTCCTTCACCCCGGGCCCGGACCTGCCGGCCGGCGGCACCCGCTACCTCAACAGCGTGATCCTCCCCGACGACACCGTGTTCACCACCGGCGGCTCCAGCGGCTACCGCGGCCGGGGCGAGAGCGACCTGCTCAAGGCGCAGGTGTACCACCCGGATTCCAACAGCTTCACGACCGCCGCCGAGCCCACCGTCGGCCGCGACTACCACTCCGAGGCGCTGCTGCTGCCGGACGGCCGGATCGCGGTGCTGGGCTCCAATCCGCTCTTCGCGGACAAGGCCGAGACCCAGCCCGGCGGCTTCGAGCAGCGGATCGAGATCTACACCCCGCCGTACCTGTACCGCGGCGACCGCCCGGAGGTGACGGCCGCGCCGGGGGCGGCGAAGCTCGGCGGCACCCTCGGGGTCGGCGCCTCCCGACCGGACGCGGTGACCACCGCCAAGCTGATCCGGCCGAGTTCGGTGACCCACGTGACCGACGTCGAGCAGCGCTCGGTGGCCCTGGACATCACCGGGCGCACCGCCGACGGGGTCTCGCTCACCCTCCCGGGCAACCCCGACCTGCTGCCGCCCGGCTGGTACATGCTGTTCCTGACGGACGCCGCCGGCACCCCGTCGGTCGCCCGCTGGGTCCAGGTCACCGGATAGCGGCTCGCCGCGTACGCGGCCACCCGGGTGGCCGGCGCGGCGGCTCAGCGCGCCGCGCCGGCCAGCCCCAGCGCGTACGGCAGCCAGAACTCGCCCGCCCGGGGCTCGCCGCGGCCGCACTCGCCGTCGGACTCCCCCGGGTTCTTGATCCACAGGTAGGCGTCGACGTTCGGCCGCCCGGTCTCGGTGGTCGGCGGCTCGCCGAGCGCCCGGCCGGGCGGGTTGCACCAGGCGTCGGAGCCCAGCGAGCCGTTGCCGCTGCGGCTGGTGTCGATGACGAAGTGCTTCCCGCCCAGGGCGGCGGAGAGCCGGTTGCCGTACGCCGCGTTCCGGTCGGTGGGATAGAAGTTGGCGACGTTCACCGCGAAGCCGTCCGCCGCGGCGATGCCCGACCTGCGCAGGGCGGCGGCCAGGTCGTCCGGGTCCTGCGCCCAGCCCGGGTTGCCCGCGTCCAGGTAGACCCGGACGTTCGGACGCTTCTTCAACTCCTGGACGGCGAAGGCCAGCAGGCCGTACCGCTCGGCGGCCAGGTCGCCCTTGATCCCGCAGGTGTCCAGGGTGTGCGCGACGGCGTCCGGCTCCAGTACGACCCAGGCCTTGCGGTCGCCGAGGGCCTGGGCGACGCCGGTGATCCAGGAGCGGTAGGCGGCCGCGTCGGCGGCGCCGCCGGCCGAGTACTGACCGCAGTCGCGGTGCGGGATGTCGTACGCGACGAAGACGGCCGTCCGGCCCGCCTCGGCGGCCCGGCGGCTGACCTGCTCGGCGATCTGCTGGGCACCCTGTTCGCCCAGCCATTGCGAGGAGGGCTGGCCGGCGATCCGCAGCAGGGTGTCGGCCTCCGCCGTGCGGCCCTGGCTGCGCAGCATGGCGACCTGCCGGGCGGCGTTGGTCTGGTCGGAGACGTAGAAGGCCTGGCCGGGGAGCTGGTCCGGGCCGCCGGGTTCAGCCGTCGTGCTGGGGACCTCGGAGCTCGGCGCCACGACACCGGGGGCGGCCTTCGCGGCGCCGCCGTCCGAGCCACCGCAGCCGGAGACCGCGAGCGCCGTCAGGCCCGCGACCAGCGCGGCCCACCGAATCGTTCCCGCCCGTCCCACCCCGCGCACGTACCGCCCCTTTGAGCCGGCCCCGCCCCTGGACCGGTCCGGCGACCGGTCGGCACCAGCTAAGCACACCCGGCCCCGGCCGACGGCCGACAGCGGTGAACGGCGAGTGGCCGTGGACGAACGGGAATTCAGTCCCGTCCGCCCACGGCCACCAGGCCCGGGCCCTGCGTCGATCCGGCCCCGGCCGGACGTCAGTCCTGCTTCAGGTCCGGCACCCGCCAGTCGATCGGCTCGCCGCCGAAGCCGTCCAGCGCCGCGTCGATCTGCGAGAACGGACGGCTGCCGAAGAACAGCTTGGCGGACAGCGGCGACGGGTGCGCGCCCTGCACCACCACGTGCTTCTCGGTGTCGATCAGCGGCAGCTTCTTCTTCGCGTAGTTGCCCCACAGCACGAAGACCACCGGCTCCTCGCGCGCGCTCACCGCCTTGATCACCGCGTCGGTGAACTTCTCCCAGCCCTTCGCCTTGTGCGAGTTGGCCTCGTGGGCGCGGACCGTGAGCACCGCGTTGAGCAGCAGCACGCCCTGCTCGGCCCAGTGCATCAGGTAGCCGTTGTCGGGGGCGGGGACGCCCAGGTCGGCGTCCAGCTCCTTGAAGATGTTGCGCAGCGAGGGCGGCGTCTTCGTCCCCGGCAGCACCGAGAAGCTCATGCCGTGGGCCTGGCCGTCGTCGTGGTACGGGTCCTGGCCGAGGACGAGCACCCGGACCTTCTCGTACGGAGTGGCCTCCAGCGCGGCGAACTCCTGGCCGCTCGGCGGGAACACCTGGTGCTGCGCGCGCTCGGCCGCCACGAAGGCCGCCAGCTCCGCGAAGTACGGCTTCTCCGTCTCGGCGCCGAGCACCTCGCGCCAGGACTCGGGCAGCTCCAGCCCGCCGCCCTCGCCGGCCTCGACCATGCCCGTCTCGACCGTGTCCGTCACGACATCTACCTCCCACACCGCGGCTGCCGCGCCGCCTGCCCTCTTACACCCCGAACGCTACACAGCCCCACCGACAACTCAGTCCGCAGGAGCCGCCCCGGCGGCCGTGGCAACGGCGGCCGCCCGCACCACCCGGACGTGCTCCACCGCGTTGAGCAGCACCAGCAGCCCGGCCAGGGCCACCAGCACCACCAGCGCCGGCAGCCGCACCATCACGGGCAGCAGGCCCAGCACCACCACCGCGGCGGCGATCCGGGTGGCCGAGACCTGACGGAACATCATCCAGCGGGTGTAGCCGAAGGTCAGCAGGTACAGCCCGCACCCGCCGTACAGCAGCGCCACCGACCCGGCGCCGAGCGCCTGCCGGGGGTGGGCCACGGTCTCCTCGAAGCCGACCGCGACCCCGATCACACCGGCGGCCAGCGCCAGGTGCCCGTACTGGAAGATCCGCCGGACCACGTCCCGCCGCGAGTCGGCGACCTCCACGGCGTGCCGCATCGCGTCCGCCGCGAACACGAAGTACTGCCACCACAGGCCCGCCGAGATGGTGAACGCGGCGGCCACCGCGGTGAGTTCGGCCGCGTCCAGCCGGGCCCCGGCCGCCGAGGCGCCGATCCCGACGATCGACTCACCGAGCGCCACCAGCAGGAACAGCCCGAACCGCTCCGGCATGTGCGCCGGGTGGTACGCCACCGCCGCGAGCCGTCGCCGGAACACCAGCGGCGCGGCCAGGTCGCAGAGCGCGGCCACCGCCCACAACGCGAGCCGCGGCCCGTCCGACAGCAGCCCGCCGGCCAGCAGCAGCGGCCCGCTGACCAGCACGCCGGCGCCGTACGGGCCGCTCCAGACACCCGGGAGGCGGACCAGCAGGAGCAGCAGCACCACCCGGGCCAGCCAGTACGCGGCGCCGAGCAGCAGGCCCCGCCGCCCGTACGCGCCGGGGATGGCGAGCGCCATGAACAGCCCGGCCAGGCCGACCAGCAGGATGCCCAGGCGGTCCCGCAGGTTGTCCACGTCCCGGATGTTGGCCTGCACGGTGGTGCCGACCCAGCACCAGTACACCGGCACGAACACCACCAGCGCCCGGATCAGGCCGCCGGCGTCGTGCTGGTGGTGCAGCAGCCCGGAGACCTGGGTGATCGCGAAGACGAAGACCAGGTCGAAGTAGAGCTCCGCCCAGGTGACCCGCTTCTCGCCCGGGCCGCCCTCGGCTTCCCCCGCAGAACTCATCGCACATCGCTCCCCACCGGTACGGAACGAGCCCCGCCCCGGCGCTCGGCCGGAACGGGGCTCGCGACAGCACCGCAGAGGCTAGACCAGCTCGACCAGGTCCGCGATCGACTTGACCACCCGGGTCGGCCGGTACGGGAAGCGCTCCACGTCGGAGGCGGAGGTCAGCCCGGTGAGCACCAGGATGGTCTCCATGCCCGCCTCCATGCCCGCGACGATGTCGGTGTCCATCCGGTCGCCGATCATCACCGCGGTCTCCGAGTGGGCCCCGGCGGTGTTCAGCGCCTCGCGCATCATCAGCGGGTTGGGCTTGCCGACGAAGTACGGCTCGACGCCGGTCGCCTTGGTGATCAGGGCCGCGACCGAACCGGTGGCCGGCAGCACGCCCTCGGTGGAGGGGCCGGTCTCGTCCGGGTTGGTGCAGATGAACCGGGCGCCCTGGTTGATCAGGCGGATCGCCTTGGTGAGCGCCTCGAAGGAGTAGGTCCGGGTCTCGCCGAGGACCACGTAGTCGGGGTTGTTGTCGGTCAGGACGTAACCGGCCTGGTAGAGCGCGGTGGTGAGCCCCGCCTCGCCGATCACGTACGCGGTGCCGTTCGGGCGCTGGCTCTTGAGGAACTTCGCGGTGGCCAGGGCGGAGGTCCAGATGCACTCCTCCGGCACCTCCAGGCCCATCCCGGCCAGCCGGGCGCTGAGGTCGCGCGGGGTGTAGATCGAGTTGTTGGTGAGCACCAGGAAAGGCTTGCCGGACTCCCGCAGCCTGCGCAGGAACTCCTCCGCCCCGGGTATCGGCGTGCCCTCGTGGATGAGGACACCGTCCATGTCGGTCAGCCAGGACTCGATGGGCTTGCGGTCTGCCACGTGCGTGTCTCCCGAAGTGTTGCAGCGTCTTGCGTGGGGCCCTGACGCGGCACAGCCTAATCCGCGCAGGTGGCCGGGGGACAGGACGTCCCGCTGGACGGGATGCGACGATCGTCCGGCGGAGACCGGGAGCAACCGGGCGGCTCGTGATTGAGTGGGCCGCATGAACCCGCAGACGACCTCCCACCGACCGTCCGATCGAACGCTGCGGGTCGGCCTGATCGGCTACGGCCTGGCCGGCTCCGCCTTCCACGCCCCGCTCATCGCCACCACGCCGGGGCTGCGGCTGGACGCCGTGGTCACCGCCAACCCCGAGCGCCGCGAGCAGCTGCGCCGCGAGCACCCCGACGCCCGCGCCGTGGACACCCCCGAGCAGCTGCTCGCCGACCCGGACGCGCTGGACCTGGTCGTCATCGCCTCCCCCAACCGCACCCACGCCCCGCTCGCCCGCGCCGCCCTGCGGGCGGGCCTGGCCACCGTGGTGGACAAGCCGCTGGCCGCCACCGCCGCCCAGGCGCTGGAGCTGTGCCGGCTCGCGGAGGCCCGGGGCGTCCTGCTCTCGGTCTTCCAGAACCGGCGCTGGGACGGCGACTTCCTCACCGCGAGCCGGCTGGTGCGCGGTGGCGCGCTCGGCCGGGTGCACCGCTTCGAGTCCCGCTTCGAGCGCTTCCGTCCCAAGCCCAAGCCGGGCTGGCGCGAGCTGGCCGATCCGGCCGAGGTCGGCGGCACCCTGTACGACCTGGGCAGCCACCTGGTCGACCAGGCGCTGACGCTGTTCGGGCCGGTCGAGACGGTGTACGCGGAGATCGACGTGCGCCGCGACGGCGCGGTGGTGGACGACGACGCCTTCCTCGCCCTCACCCACGCCTGCGGCACCCGCTCGCACCTGTGGACCAGCGCCATCACCCCCCTGATCGGCCCCCGGCTGCGGGTGCTCGGCGACACCGCCGGGTACGTCAAGCACGGCATGGACCCCCAGGAGGCCGACCTCCGGGCGGGCCACCGCCCCGACGGCAGCCACCCGTGGGGCGCCGACCGGCCCGAGCAGTACGGCACCCTGGGCAGCGACGAGTCCCCGATCTCGCTGCCCACCGATCCGGGCGACTACCCCGCCTTCTACGCCGGCGTCGTCGCCGCCCTGACCGTCCCCGGCACCCCGCCCCCGGTCGACCCGCGCGACGCGGTGGCCACCCTCACCGTCCTGGAGGCCGCCCGCGCCTCCGCGGCGACGGGGACGACGGTCCGGCTGGACTGACAGGAAGCCACACGACATCCCGGGCGGCGGCCCTGGCGGAGGAGGTCGAGCGCAGCGGAGCCGCCGCCATCACACCCCGATGACCTCCACCGCCGAGCCCAGCCCCCGGAAGTCCGCCACGTTGCGGGTGTACAGCGGCAGCCCGTGGGCGGAGGCGACGGCGGCGATCATCAGGTCGATCCGACGCGGGCGCGGCTGCCGTCCGGCGGCGATGGTGAGGGTGACCAGCGTCCCGTAGCGGGCGGCGGCGGCCGCGTCGAAGGGCAGCGGGTCGAAGTCGGCCATCGCCGCGCCCAGCACCTCCAGCCGGGCCGCCCGGCTGACCGGGTCCCGCGCCATCGAGACGCCCTGCTGCAGCTCGGCGAAGGTGATCGCGGTCAGCTCCGGCACGGCCGGCAGGTCGGCGGGGTTCAGCAGCGCCAGGTCGATGTAGACGCAGGTGTCCAGCACCCCGGCCGGCCGCCGCCGGGGCGCCCTGCGGCGCTCAGCCACGCCGCCGCTCGAACGGGTCGTCGCCCTCGTCCCCCACCAGCTCCTCGGGCCCGAAGTACTCCTCGGCCTCCTTGCGCAGCTGCTGGTAGTCCACCCGCGGCAGCTTCACGTGCCGCGCCACCAGCTCCTCCGCCGTGAGCCGTCGCCGACCGGACACCGGCCGCAGCTCCGCGACCTCGACCCCGTTCCTGGTGATGTGGAAGGTCTCCCCCGCCTCCACCGCGTCCATCACCGCGGCGGAGTTGTTCCGGAACTCCCGCTGGGTAATCGTCTTCATCCATCCAAGGTAGCCCCGCGTAGCACCGCCGGCTACACCTCGCGCAGCACGGCGGGAACCCGGCGGGCCGTAGGATCGTCCTGCTGAACGTCAGGAGCCGGGAACACGCCGAAGGGGGGCACGCCGTGGGTGTCGTCGCGATGCTGCTGGGCCTGCTCCGGGTGCTGACCGGACAGCTGGTGACCGACGGCGGCGCACTGGCCTCGGTCGCCGCCGTGGCGGCCATGGTCCTGGTGGCCGGAGCGGTCACGGGGGCGTTGGCCGGGACGCGGCTGTTGGGGGCGCGGGCGCCGGCGGCGGTGCGCAGCGGGGTGCTGCGACGTCGGGCGTTCCGTACGGCGTTCCTTCCGCAGCGTGATCCGGACGCCCGGGGCAGGCGACGCCCCAGGGCGCCGGGGGCGGCCCTGGCGGCCGCGTAGATCCGCAGTTCCTCCGTACGGCTCCCCGTACGTTTCCGTACGGCTCCCGTACGTCTTTCGCGGCCGTCCTCCGCCGATCACTCATGTCCTGAGACCCCGGAGGGCTCGCTTCACCATGTCCGCTCTGTCTGTTCTCGACCCGGCCGTCACCGTCGCCCACGCCGTGGTCTCCGCCATCGCCCACGTCCTGCCGACCGCGCTGGCGATCGTCCTGTTCGTCCTCGCCGTACGGCTCTGCCTGCACCCGCTGGCGCGGGCGGCGGCGCGCGGGGAGAAGGCCCGTTCGAAGCTCGCGCCGAAGGTCGCCGAGCTGAACAAGAAGCACAAGAACAACCCGGAGAAGGCGCGCGAGGCGCTCGCGGAGCTGTACCGGAAGGAGCAGGTCTCGCCGTTCGCGGGCTGTCTGCCGATGCTGGTCCAGATCCCGTTCTTCTCGGTGATGTACCGGCTCTTCACCACGCCGAACGACCTGCTGGACCACACCCTGTTCGGGGTGCCGCTGGGCCTGCACGTCGGGAGCGCGCACGGCGCCGGGCAGTTCGCGGTGTTCGGCCTGCTGTACGCCGGGCTGGCGGCGGTCGGGTACGCCAACTACCGCCGGGCCCGGCGTGCGGCGGCCACGCAGACCACCCCGCAGCCGGGGGCGTCGGTGCTGCCGTACCTGTCCTTCGTCTCGGTGCTGTTCGCGATGCTGGTGCCGGTGGCGGCCGCGCTCTACCTGCTGACCACGAGCGTGTGGTCGGCCTCCGAGCGGGCCTGGCTGTACCGGGGCGGGGCACCGGTCCCGGCGACCGCGCTCGTGGTCTAGGCCGCAGGCTCGGGAGTCCGGAGCCCAGCGGCTCAGAAGTGGCGCAGCAGCTCCGGGAAGGCCGTGAGCTGCAGCGTCGCCTCGTCCGGTCCGAGCTCCTCGTGCTCCAGCACCCAGGTGTGCTCGTGCGGGATGAACACGGTGCGCAGCCCGGCCCGGCGGGCGGGGGCGATGTCGGACTTGGGCGAGTTGCCGATCATCCAGATCCGCTCCGGGTCGAGGCCCAGCTCGGCGGTGAGCTGCCGGTAGGTGTCCACCGACTTCTCGGCCACGATGTGGATGCCGCGGAAGTGGTGGTCGATGGTGGAGGCCGCCACCTTGGCCCGCTGCTCGTCCTGGTCGCCCTTCGTGAGCAGCAGCAGGTGGTGCCGCCCGGCGAGGGCGGTCAGGGTGTCGGCGACGCCCGGGATCAGCTCGATCGCGCCGCGGTCGGTGAGCGGGGTGAGCAGCTCGTCGATCCGGGCCAGCTCGGTGGCGGTGGGGGTGCGGTCGGCGTTGAGGCGCTGCAGGCAGTCGGCGAGGCTCTGCCGGAAGACGGCGGCGCCGTAGCCGAGGGCGGCGGCGTTGGCGGCCTCGATCCGGTCGAGCAGGGCCCGAGTGGCCTCCCGCTCGGCCGGGGCGCAGACCCAGTCCAGGAAGCCGTCGATGACTCGCTCGAAGAGGACGTTGTTCTCCCAGAGGGTGTCGTCGGCGTCGAAGACGAGGGTCTGGTCGGTGTGCATCGGATTCCTTCGGACAGGCGGGCAGGGTTGAGGAGAAGGTTGAGGAGAGGAGGGGGTTCAGGAGAAGGGGGTTCAGGCGAGCAGGCGGGCGGCCCGGTCGAGGGTCTCGCGGAAGTTCTCCTCGGTGGTCCGCCGCTTGGCCTCCTCGATGCCCAACCACTCCAGCGGGGAGGCCGGATTCTCCGGCCGGGCCTCGTCCGGGGTGTCGGTGGCGAGCAGGAAGCGCAGGTCGGCGTGCTCGTGGGCGGGCTCGACCGGCGAGGCCGGGACGGGCACCACGGCGAGGTGGACGAGGGCCGCGTCCGGCCAGGGGGCGAGGTCGGCCAGGCCGGTCTCCTCCAGGCCCTCGCGCAGCGCGATGTCCAGCGGCAGGCTCTCCCCCGGGTCGCCGTGGCCGCCGACCTGCAGCCAGGCCTGCTGGCGGACGTGCCAGCGCAGCAGGACCCGGCGGGTCGGCGGGTGGACGATCAGCGCGGAGGCGGTGAAGTGCAGCGGGGTGCCGCGGTCCCACGCGTCGGGAGCGCCCACCCGGGCGCGGACCCGGGCGAGGTCGGCGGTCTCCACCGGGCCCTGTGGCCGGTGGTCGTCCAGGAGTCGGGCCAGGTCGGGGCTGTGCGGCGCGGCGCCCGTGGTCGCCATGATTCTGCTCTCCTCGTTCCGCCCCGGCGCCGCGTCGAACCGCGTCAACCGGCTTGCGGGAGCGGGCGATCGGGCCCGGGTGCTCCGGTTCCGGTGAACCCGCGAAGCCTAGCCCGGGGGTCTTCGGTCGGCCCAGCGTTTTTCCGCCGCTCACCGGCTCGTCACCGCCTCCTCCACTGCCCTTTCCACCTCTTCGGCACCGTCCTCTCCGCGCTCCCGTTCACCGCCGAACGGGCTGGTCACAGCAGTGCTCCGGAGGCCGTAGCCTGTGGTGATCGTTTCGGGACAGGTGGAGGGATGTCGTCATGGTGGCTGCTCCGGCGCTCGCCGAGTTGCGCGAGGTGTGCCAGCCGCAGGCCAAGCTGCAGAGCCGCAACGGTGAGCACTGGGCGGGCCGGCTGTACATGCGGGCCGTCTCGCTGCGCACCACCCGGCAGCTGGTGCGGACCTCGGTCTCGCCGAACACCCTGACCTGGGTGATGGTGGTGTGCGGGGTCGGCGGCGGCGCGGCCCTGCTGATCCCGGGCCTGACCGGCGCGGTGCTGGCGGCGGTGCTGTTCCAGCTGTTCCTGCTGTTCGACTGCGTGGACGGCGAAGTGGCGCGCTGGAAGCGCCAGTTCAGCATGGCCGGGGTGTACGTGGACCGGCTCGGCGCCTACCTGGCGGACGCCGCGCTGATGATCGGCGCCGGTGTCCGGGCGGCGCGCGGCGGCTCGGAGCTGTGGGTGTCGGCGGGCCTGGCGGCCGCGCTGGGCGTGGTCCTGCTGAAGGCCTCGACGGACCTGGTGGACGTGGCCCGCGCCCGCAGCGGTCAGCCGCCGGCGGACGAGGAGTCCACCCAGCCGCGCTCCCAGGGCATCGCGACGGCCCGTCGGTTCGCCTCGATCTTCAAGATCCACCGGGTGACGAACGGCATCGAGGCCTCCCTGGTGCTGCTGGCGGCGGCCGCGGTGGACGCCGGGCTCGGCAACCTGGACGCGACCCGGGCGACGCTCGCCGGGATCACGGTGATCACCTGGGGGATGGTGGTGGCGCACCTGGCGTCGATCCTGTCCTCCTCCCGGCTGCGCTGACCCCGTACGGCGGCTGCCCCTCGTACAACCACCGGCCTCCGTACGGCCTCTGGCGCCCGTGAGGGCCCCCGTACGACCGCCGGCCCCGCACCGCCGACGGGCTGAGACGTCACTCCCCCACCCGGGGGAGGCTGCCGGTCCAAGCCCGTCGGCGGGCGGACGCGGCGGGGGCGGTCCCGGCGGGAGGGTGGACGCATGACAACGCCCCCGCCCACCACCGCCGTCCCCGCCCCGCCCCGTTGGGCCGTCCGAGCCGCGCACGTCGCCGCGGTCACCGCCCTGCCGGCCGGGCTGTGGCGGCTGGGGCTGGTCGCGGGCTGGCACGGCGGCTACACCGACGCCGGCTACCACGCGGTGGGCTTCACCGGCTGGGACGCGGTGTGGCCGGTCACCCTGAGCGTGCTCACCGAGGCGCTGGCCCTGCTCACCCTCGGCCTGGTCCGGCCGTGGGGCACGGTGCCGCCGCGCTGGATCCCGTTCCTCGGCGGGCGCCCGGTCAACCCGCGCGCCGTCGTCGTCGCGGCCTCGCTGGGCGCCGCCGGACTGGTGCTGCTCTGGACTCCCTTCCTCGCCTGGTGGGCGATGCCGCACCCGAACATGACCCCGCTCGGGCACCTGCTGGTCGGCTTCCTCTACCTGCCAGCGGTCGCCTGGGGGCCGCTGCTGGCGGCGGTCACCGTCTCGTACCACCGCCGGCACCGCCCGGCCGACGCCGGGTCCTAGACCACTTCGGCCGCCTCGTTGCGGGCGAGTGCGGCGAGGACGGTGTCGAGCAGGCCGGGGAAGCGCCGTTCCAGGTCGACCGTGCGCAGGGCGGAGAACCGGCGGTTGGCCTCCTCGCGCTGGGTGATCACGCCGGACTCCCGCAGCACCTTGAAGTGGTGGCTGAGGGTGGACGGCGCGACGTCCACCGGGAAGGTGCCACAGGCCCGTTCCGGTTCGGTGCGCAGCACGCGGACGATGGTCATCCGGGTGGGGTCGGAGAGCGCGTGCAGGACGTCGTACAGGTCGATCTCCTCGGTCGCGGGGTGCGCGAGCGCCGGTCGGCGGCGGGTGCTGCGGGGCATGGACGACCTCCCTGATCTGCGATGTTCGACAACCATCAAAACAGCGTGGTACCAATGGCTCACGGCAATTTCGTCTTTCGTCGAACATCGTAGTCGAGGGGGCACGACCATGCGCGCACTGGTGATGACCGCACCCGGTGGAGCCGAGAACTCCGAGGTCCGGCAGCTGGAGGCACCGCACCCCGGCCCCGGCCAGGTGGCGGTCGACGTCGCGTGGGCCGGACTGAACTTCGTGGACGTGATGGCCCGCCGCGGCGACGGCGGCTACACCGCCGAGTGGCCGTACCTGCCGGGCAAGGAGGTGGCCGGTACGGTCCGGGAACTCGGCGAGGGCGTCACCGGACTGGCCGTGGGCGACCGGGTGGTGGCCGCGCCGGTCGGCGGCGGGCTGGCCGAGGTCGTCGTCGCGGAGGCCGTCCTGACCGTCCCGGTCCCGGACGGGCTGGCGCTCAGCGCCGCCGCGGCCGCCCCGCTGGGCCTCGCCACCGCCGTCCTGCTGCTGACCGACGCGGGCCGGCTGACCGCCGGGGACAACGTCCTGGTCCACTCGGCCGGCGGCGGCATCGGCAGCGCGATCGCCCAGCTGGTCCCGCTGCTCGGCGGCGGGGGCACGCTGATCGGCACGGTCGGCCGCCCGGAGAAGGCCGCGGCCGCGGCCGAGCTGGGCTACGACCACGCCTTCGCCCGCGACGAGAAGCTCGCCGACGCCGTCCGCGCCGCGACCGACGGCCGGGGCGTCGACCTGGTGCTCGACCCGCTGGGCACCGCCGCGCTGGAGCTCGACCTGGACGTCACCGCACCCGGCGGCCGGATCGTCCTGTTCGGCAACGCCGGCGGCGGCACCGTCAGCGACCTGCCCCCGCTCGGGCGCCTGATGGGCGGCAACCTCTCCATCACCGGCTTCAGCCACCGCGCCTTCGCCGCCACCGCCCCCGAGCACCTCGCCCGCGCCATCCGCACCACCCTCGACCTGCAGGCGAACAGCGGCCTGAGCATCCCGCTCACCGAACTGCCCGGCCTGGAGGCCGTCCCGGCCGCGCACGACGCGATGCAGGAGGGGCGGGCGACCGGCAAGTACGTGGTGCGCGTGGCGGATTGAGCGGGCTGCCCGCACCGGAAGTCGGCCGGATCGACTTCCCGTACGGGGCGGTCGGTGGGCTCAGACGGTGAAGGTCGCCCCCGGGTCGGCGTACTCGACCGGCCCGGCGAAGTGGGCCGCGGCGCGGGTGACCGCCCGCTCGGGGGTCACGGCCCGGCCGACGTGGGTGACGACCAGGCGGCGCGCGGCGGCCGCGGTGGCGGTCGCGCCGGCCTGTTCGGGGGTGTGGTGCGCCGGGTCGTCGCCCTCCGCCTCGCAGAGCAACAGGTCGCAGTCCGCGGCCAGTTCGGTGAGCGCGGTGCACGGCGCGGTGTCGCCGGAGTAGACCAGGGAGCGGCCGCCGGCCTCCACCCGGAGCGCGAAGGCCGGCATGCCGTGCTCCACCGCCCGGCTGGTCAGCGCCATCGCGCCGACCGCCACCCGGTGCCCGTCGGACAACTCCGTGACGGCGAAGGCGGATTCGACCGGACTGCGCTGCGCCGAGTTGGTCAGGAAGTCCGCCAGCCGGTCGGCGGTGCCGGGCGGGCCGTAGAGCGGGATCGGCGCCGCGAGCCGGATGTCGGCGTACAGGGCGCCGTAGTAGGCGGTGAGCAGGTCGGCGCAGTGGTCGGCGTGCAGGTGCGAGATCCAGATCGCGTCCAGCTCGTCCAGCCTCACGTGCCGCTGGAGCGGCCCGAGGGTGCCGGTGCCGGCGTCCACCCACACCCGGGTGGCCCCGCCGGAGACCAGGTAGCCGGAGCAGGGATTGTCGGCACTCGGGTAGGGCGTGGCGCTTCCCAGCACGGTGAGCCGGAGCCGGTCGTCGGACATCGGGCGAGCCTAGCCGTCGGGCGGCCTCGGTGACGAGCCCGTCGAAGGAGCGCCGGCGGCGGCAGGCGGCGGGATCGGCGGTGTCCACGGCGAGTTGGCGAAGGCGCGGGCTCGCCGGACGGCGCCCTCTCACGACGGCGGCCGGATCGTCCGGGGCATAGTCCGGGCCCGCCCGGTGTTCGGAGCCGGCATGACCAAGATTCTGGTGATCGGCGCAAACGGCAGTGTGGGCACGCATGTTGTGGCCGCACTGGCCGAAGGCGGGCACGAGGTGCGGGCGTTGGTGCGGGACGCCGCCAAGGCCGCGCTGCCCGCGGGGGTGGAGGCCGTGCGGGGTGATCTGGCGGCGCCGGAGAGCCTGGTGGGCGCCCTGAGCGGCGGGGTGGAGAGCGTCTACCTGATGTGGCCCGGGATTCCGGTGCAACCGCGGGTGGTGGAGCTGATCGCCCAGCACGCCGAGCGGGTCGTGTACCTGTCGACGGATGTGGCCGACCTCGCGGACGACGAGCCGGCGGTGATCTTCCACCAGGAGATCGAGCGGCTGATCCGCCGATCCGGCCTCGGCTGGACCTTCGTGCGGGCGATCGACTTCGCGGGCAACATGCTCGGCTGGGCCGGCCAGGTGCGGCAGGGCGTCGTCCGCTGGCCGTACGGCGAGGCGCGCCGCTCGCTGATCCACGAGCGGGACATCGCGGACGTGGCGGTGGCGGCGCTCACCGAGGACGGGCACGACGGCGGCAAGTACGTGGTCACCGGGCCCGAGTCGATCTCCCACGCCGAGCTGGCGCGGATCATCGGCGAGGAGACCGGCACCGAGGTGCGGTGGGAGGAACTCGCGCCCGAGGCGGCCCGCGAGCAGCTGACGGCGGCGTGGGGGAACGCGGCATTCGTGGACTCCCGGCTGCGGGCGTGGGAGGCGTTCACCCGCGAGCCGGAGCGGGTGACGGACACCGTGCGGCAGGTGCTCGGGCGCCCGGCGCGCAGCTTCCGCTCGTGGGTGCGGGACCACGCGGAGGACTTCCGCTGGCCGCCCGCCCGGCTCGGGGCCCGTCGCACGCCACGGGCCCCGACCTAGGCGAGGCGGCGAACGGAGGCGTCCCCCATTCACTGCCGGCCACCGCCCGTCCGGCGGCCGTCACTCCGCGCGCCCTAAACGGTCAGGTGGCGGGCGAAGAAGCGGCGGATCGTGCGGCGGACCTCCGGGACGGAGACGGCGGGCGGGACGCTGCCGATCACCGCATTCCGGCGCTCCGCCGTGATCAGCCCGGCCGCCTGGAGCTGGGGCAGCACGGCCGCGAAGTCGGTGAACACCCAGTGGTCGGCGTCGGCGACGAGCGCGCGGCGGACCGTACGGCCGGCGCGGGCGAGCAGGGCCGACCAGGAGCGGTCCATTTCCCGCCGGTGAGTGAACTCCGTACTGCCGACCAGCAGCAGCGGGCGGTCGACGCCCTGGGCGGCGACCGGGAGCAGCTCGCCGGACGGGGAGTCGAGGTAGCCCTCCAGGTTGATCCCGGCGCGGATCCGCCGGTCCTCGTGCAGCACCTCCGACACTGCGGTGGCGCCCGCCGAGTGCCCGTAGACGCCGAGGCGGCGCAGGTCGAGGGTGGCGGCGAGTCCGGGTGGCAGCGGAAGGTCGGCGGCGTGGCGCAGGCGCTCGAGGACGAAGTGGAGGTCGGCGATCCGGGCGTCGATCATGGTGCGGAAGACGTCCGGCTGGTCGCGCGGGTCGCCGCGCAGGACGGTCGTCCGCACCTGATCGCGCCGGAAAGGCGTGGTGCCGGGGAACTCGACCGCAAGGGCGTCGCCGGGGTGGTCGACCGAGACGACGACAGCGCCGTGGCTCACCAACTCCTCGGCCAGGGTGGTCCCGAGGCCGCGCGGGTCGCCACCGCCGGGGCTGTGCACCAGCACCGGACGGCGGCCCGGCAGCGGCGCGGCATCCTCGCAGGAATGGGAGAGGGTGCCGGCCCAGTCCACGCCGGGGCCGGGGAGTTGGAGCGGGGTCTGCGGGAGGATCTGCCCGAAGGCGTCCGCGGCCTGTGGGGGCAGCTGCGGGGCCGGAGCGCGGCCGGCGACGGAGCACGCCGGGTAGTAGACGGTCAACATCAGTTCGCGGAACGGGGTTTCGGACGCCCACGGGTCACGGCGGGAGGTGTCGACGAGGTAGCACGAGTGGCGCCCGACGGGGTGGCGGCCGGTCGGGGCGGGCAGGGCGGGGACCAGGCCCCCCAGCGCCGCCCGGGCTCGGCCGGCGTCGAGCAGCAGGGCGGCGGAGGCAAGCAGGGCGGACTTTGCGACGGTGCGCCGGCTCAGGTGGCGGTTCATACCGCGCATGCTGTCCGGCCGGGGCCACTGCGGGCGATCGTTTAGCTTGGAGGCTCAAGGATGGCGCGCGCGTTGAGCGCCGGGCAGGGGGCGTAGTGATCCGGATCCACCTCACGCCGGACGACTTCGCCCGGGTCCGCCTCGCGGCCCGGCCCGCCCCGCTCCAGGAGCTGCACGCGGCGCTGGCGACGATGGGCGTCCCGGACGGCAACCTGCTGCACGCGTCCTGGCGGCGCCGGGCGCTGCGGGCGCTGCCGGACGCGGCCCGCCCGCTCGCGGACCTCGTGCCGGCCGGGCGGGCGCCGGGCTTCCTGGACACGACGGCGGACACGCTGCCGGATGCGCTGGACCAAGTAGCCTCGTGGCCGGTCGAGTTGGTGGGTGCCGAGCTGGAACGCGGCTACGCGCCCGTACGAGCGCCCGCCCCGGCGTGGCTCCAGGGCCTGCACCGGGGCGAGCCCGAGGCGTGGCGACTGGTCCGGCAGGCGCAGAAGGCGACGTTCGGGGCGCTGCTCGGCCCGGTCTGGGCGCAGGTGCAGGACCTGCACCACGCGGAGTTCGTGCGCCGGGCCGTGCAGCTGGCCGAGGGCGGGGTGGGCGTGCTGCTCGCGGGGCTACTGCCGGGCGGCCGACTGGCGGACGGCGGGGTGTGGGAACTGCCGGGCCGCGCACGGGAGATCCGGGTCGGCGGCCGCGGGCTGCTGCTCCTGCCCAGCTTCCACTGGTTCGGTGAACCGCTGCTGTCCGACCTGCCGGACCGCCCGGTCACGGTCACCTACCCGGCCGGGTCCGGCTTCCCGCCGCTGCCCGACGGCGGCGCCGGTCCGGAGGCTCTGGCGAAGGTGATCGGCGGCACCCGCGCGGAGTTGCTGCGCCTGCTGGCAGAGGAGCACACCACCACCGAGCTGGCCCGGCGGCTGCACGTCAGCGCCGCGACAGCGTCGGCGCACACGGCGGCCCTGCGCGGCGCCGGGCTGATCACCACCTCCCGCGCCGGAAAGGCGGTGCTGCACCGGCGCACGGCGCTGGGCAGCCTGCTGCTGGGCACGGACGGCAACTGAGCACGCGGCCGGCGCTACTCGGCGGCCTCCAGCAGGATGCGCAGGAGGCCGTCGGGCGCTTCGGCCACGATGTCGTGGCCGTGTGGGAGGGCGCGCACCCGCCAGGACGGGTCCTGGCCGAGCCGCTCGTAGAACGGGGCGAGCGGGGTGCCCTCGAACCCGGACGCGTAGACGCGGTGGCGGCGCTTGACGCCGTCCTCGCCGGTCAGCCTGATCCGCTGCGGCATCGCGGCGAGCGGATGCGACGTGATGCCGGGCGAGGTCAGGATCGGCGGCGGGACCATGGAGTCGCCGTCCTCCCCCAGGTGTGCCGGGCTCCCGATTCCCCGGAGGCCCGGCACTGCTGGTGGTCAGCCCCGGAGGACCGCCAGTTCGATCTCCCGGTGCGTCTCGTCGCCCGGCACCGGCACCGAGACGCCGGAGTGCTTGAAGCCGGCCCGCAGGTACATCGCCTGGGCGCGGGCGTTGTCCTCGTGGACGAACAGCCGCACCCGCTCGATGCGGGGCTCGGTGAGCGACCACGACCAGTCCTGGGCGACCTGGATCAGCTCGTGCGCCAGGCCGGTGCCGCGCGCCTCGGGGCGGACGTAGAAGCCGACGAGGTGGGTCTGCGGGACCTCGATGACGTCGCCGCCGAGGGCCCCCTTCCCGCCGGGCTGCTCCACCAGCACGGTGATGGTGCCGAGCCAGCGGCCGTCCTCGGCCTCCGCGACGAGCTGCCGCACGGTGTCGCCCTCGGCCGCGCCGGTGGTGCGGGTCTGCCAGAACTCGTCGGGCTGGGCGGCGGCGTTCTCGTAGGTGTCGAGGAAGGCGATGTCGGCGACCGGGTCCTGCAGGGCGTCCAGCCGGATCGCCTTGACCCGCGCCCATTCCTCGGTCCGTACGCGTCTGATGATGGTGATCACCGCACGATGATCACCAGTGCCGACGGCCCTGACAACCCCTTTGTACGGCCGTCGACATGTGCGCTTCCTCTCCCCGGACGTGCCACCGGCGTCCGGGCGTTCCTCGCCGCCTACCGGTGAGGTGCCGTACGCGCAGGAAGTCGGCCGGGCCGACGGCTCGCGGGGGACGACGAGGAGACGGAAGCGACTGCCGAGGTAATCACCGCCTTGCTGCTGCTTGCAGGAGTAGGACTCGCGCAGCCCGTCAGTGCTGCAGCAGTGGTCACGAGCAGACATGCTGCGGTGAGGCGACGCACCGGTGTCCTTCGATCCGTTGATATGGCGACGCGCGACTGCACCGGGCGGCGGAGAGACGGTTGAAGGTCAGGAGTCCGAGCATCGGTGGTGGCCGGCGTCCCGGTTGCGCTTGTACTCGCGGATGAGGGCGAGGAGGTTGATCAGGGTGCTGGACGGGATGTTGCCGAGGCTGACGAGCGGGCGACCCTGGAGGTTGGTCTCACCCGGGTTCGCAGAGGGCCAGAGAAGGCCGAACTCGCGGCCTTCGGTGCGGAGTTCGACGATGAGTTCGGTGAGTTGACGGGCGGTGAGGTGGAACAGGGCCGGGTCGGCGGGATGGATGGGGTGGTGAGCGCTCACGCGACACCGTCCAGCTCCAGCTCGAACCAGATGGTTTTGCCGAGCTTCTGGGGGTCGACGCCCCAGCGATGGGTGAGGCCTTCGACGAGCTGGAGGCCCCGGCCGGACTCGGCGAGCGCGGAGGGGCGGCACTGCTCCGGGAGCTTCGGGCTGCGGTCGGAGACGCTGACGCGGAGGGTCCTGGAGAGGAAGAGGATGAGGACGACGGGCGACGTCGTCTCCGCGTGACGCCAGGCGTTGACGATAAGTTCGACCATGGCGAGTTCGGCGTCCGCGATGGAGGAGGGCGGCCAGCCCGCGCGGGTCATGCCGTCGCGGAGGGCGTCGCGGGAGAGGGTGAGGGAGGGGGAGTTGAGGTTGCGCACAGGGGTCTCCCGGCAGGAAGGAAGGGATGAGCCGAGCGGGCTGTCGCCGTGAGCAAGTCCGGGCATGGGTGCTCTGCGGTGCGAGGCAGCGTTACTGACGCCCGCATCGGTGATCGGTGCATCACCGACTGTAGGGCATCGGTGGTACATGTCTGGGTACTTATACCCCGCCTCTTCACTCGATCGATGGATTGCTGGACCCTTCAAGGGATGGCGATGGATGCTTGGGGGCATGCCACCACGAACTACCCCGTCAGCCAGGCAGGAACGAGTAGGCACCGAGCTGCGGAAGATGCGCGACAGCGCCGGCCGCACGACTGCCGAAGCCGCCGCGCTGTTCGGGTTCGCCCGAACGAAGATCACTCAGATCGAGAAGGGGCAGTACCCGATCAGCGCCGAGCGGGTACGCCTGCTCGCTTGCGACTACGAGGAGAGCGATCACGCCTTCGTAGAGGCACTCGCGGCCATGGCCGAGGAACGCCACAGGGGTTGGTGGGAGGAGTACCGAGGCTCCGTACCGGTCGGCTTCCTGGACATTGCGGAGGTCGAGTACTTCTCCAGGGGAATGCGCACCTATCAGATCTCGCATGTCCCGGGTGCCATGCAGACCGAGGAGTACGGACGATCCATCTTCGGGGATCTCTACCCGCCGCTCTCGCCACGGCTCCTGGAAGCCCGTGTAGAGCATCGAGTGCAGCGTTCGGCCTTCTTGATGCGGGAAGACGGTGAACCGTACTCGGCGTTGGTCCATGAGGCTGCCCTGCGAATGCTGTTCGGAGGTCGTGATGCCGCAAAACGACAGATGGACAAGCTGCTTGAGTACTCGGAGCTGCCTCACGTGACTCTTCGAGTGATCACCTTCAGCACCAATGGCTTTATGGGTGCAGGGCAAGGCATCGTCTATGCGAACGGCCCGGTGCCCCGCCTGGACACCGTCCAGCTCGATGCGGTCGGCGGCCCCGCGTTCCTTCACGAGCAACGGCAGATGGAGAACTACCGTCACATCATCGACAAGATGACTGAGCGAGCCCTCACCGAGAGCCAATCTCGCGATGCCATCAGGCTCATCAAGAAAGAGATCTAGCGCCATGGAAGCACTTCACTGGAAGCGGCCGGAAGCTTGCCCCGATGGCTCAAGCTGCCCGGAGGTGGCCATAGGACCCGACTCCGTCTACGTCCGCAGCAGCCTTCTGCCCGACGCCATCGCCCAACTCACCACCGACGAATGGCGCGACCTCGTCTCCGCCATCCGTGCCGGGGAGTTCGACGTCTGATCCGAATGTAAGCGGGCGGGCCGTTCCTCGAACGGCCCGCCCCACTCTCACGCCGCCTTCGCCGTCGCCCGCACCCCGAAGTGCACGTACCGACTGCCATCGGCCAACGCGTAGAACACCACCGGCATCCACGCGTCCTTCTCGTTCCTCCGCCCGGCGAACACCGTCTTCGTCGGCTCGTGCGACACCGCCGTCAGCTGCCACACCAGCGGGTCGAACGTCCCCGCGAGCCCGTCCGCCCCTTCATAGGTGAGGCGCAGCGAGCCCTCCCCCTCGGCAATCGTCATCAGGAAGCCCTCGCGCTTGTACCTCCCGAGGAACTCCCCGACCTCCACCACCGGCGGATCAGCCGACGGCTCGAACCCCGGCATCGTCACCCCCGCGAACTCGGCCGACAGCTCACGGCACAGCGCCTCGAACACCTTGGGCGCCGCTCCGCCGCCATTGGTCAGCAGCACCACCGCGACGCCCTTCTCCGGCATCGCCCGCAGGTACGCCAGCTGCCCGAACGTGCTCCCGTCGTGGCCGAACCCGCGTACGCCGTCCCACTCGAACAGCCCCCAGCCCAGCCCCCAGTGCGCCCCGAGGAACCACTGGTCCGGCATCTCGACCTCACGGTTCAGCATCGCCTCGACCACCGCCGCCGGCAGCACCCGCGTCCCGTCCGGCGCCGCGCCGCCGTCCACGAACAGCCGCGCGAACCGGGCGACATC
This sequence comes from Kitasatospora sp. NPDC058190, assembly GCF_042883685.1. Lineage (NCBI taxonomy): Bacteria > Bacillati > Actinomycetota > Actinomycetes > Kitasatosporales > Streptomycetaceae > Kitasatospora > Kitasatospora sp. NPDC058190. Next base: position 136,326 of record NZ_JBHVVI010000002.1, on the reverse strand, counting down.
GGCCGCCGTCGCGCAGATCCCGCCGTACGGCCCGGCCGAGCGCGGCAGCATGTTCCACAGCGGTGTGGGCACGGGCTCCTCGCCCGGGTCGCCCATGTGTCCCATCGCCGCCCGGAAGCGCAGCACGTCCTCCGGCAGGGTCATGGTGTGCTCCAGCCCGAGCGGGCCGACCAGCAACTCCTTGAGCGCCTCGTCCCAGGTCCCACCCGTCACCACCTCGACCATTCGGCCGAGGACGTTGTACGCGGTGCTGGAGTACGACACCGTCGCGCCGGGCGGGTTGGTCAGTCCGACGTTCCGCGCGCCCTCGATGTATCGGGCCAGGCAGTCGTCGCCTCGACCCGTGTCGTTGACGTAGTCGCCCTCGATTCCGCTGGTGTGGTTGAGCAGTTGGCGTGGCGTGACGGTGCGGCTGGCCTCGGCGTCGGCGACCGCGAACTCGGGCAGGACGTCCACCACCGGCGCGTCGAGGTCCAGCTTCCCGGCCTCCGCGAGCAGCACCACCATGGCGGCCGTGTAGCCCTTGCTGACCGAGCCGATCTGGAACACGGAGTCCGTGGTGACGGCGACGCCGGTGCCGGTGTGCAGGATGCCGGAGGCCAGTTCGTGGATCTCGCCGTCGGCGAGTACGGCCAGGGCCGCGCCGGGGATCCGGTGCTCGGCGAGCAGCTCGTCGAGCCGGGCCTGCCAGTGGGCGGCGTCGAAGGCCGGCGCCTCCTCGGCCACACCCAGCGCGCGGTTGACGGTGCGGGTGACGTCCCGTTCCGTCCGCTCCAGAAGTTCGGCCACCTCCCGATCGACGACCTTGGACACTTCGCGGCGCAGGCTTTCCGACATGTGCTCTCCCTCGTGATCACGACGGTTCGGTGCGTCAGCGGTGAACCGGGCGCGCTTCCGACACCGCAGGACCGACCGTCAACTCCCCTGTAGATCACGACACTAAGCGCGACCGCGCCCTTTTTCAAACAACGTTCGAAACCCTGCGGCCTCCACCGGGCCCCACCCGACACACCGTCCGACCCCGCACATAGGCTGGCGATCAAGCGAGGAAGCAAGGAGCGGAACTGTGCGGATCGAGCGCCACCAGGTCGACGAATCAGCCGTCTCGGCGGCCCGCGAAGGCTTCGCCGACCGGATCGGAGGCCAGGTCCACTCCTACTCGCGGGCCGGCCTGATGACCGCCACCGAATGGCGGCTGATCTGCGACGAGTTCCTCGACTACCTCGGCGCCCTCTCCCTCTCAGCCCCTGCCCTCGACACCCCCGAGGCCAAGGCCGTCCTCAAGGACGCCACCGAGGCCGCCGCCGGCGCCATCGCGTTCGCCGCGTACTACCCGCACTGCCCCTTCCACGTCTTCCTCGACTACCCGAACTTCGGGATGAGCTACGACCCCGAGGACGCCGACGACACCGCCCGCCCGAGCATCGTCCTCCCGCAGCGCTGGCTCGACGCACTCTGCCTCGCGATCCTCTCCGACAAGGTCGCCCGGCACGGCGAGGCCTTCTTCCACACCTGGCGGGACATGCCCAGCGGCGCGGGCTACCCCGCGGCCGAACTCGTCGACGGCTTCATGGCCCACCTCTTCGGCGACACCCGCGACCACGACGCCCCCCACCCCGCGACCGCCGAACAGAAGCTCGCCGCCATCGACGCCGCGCTCGCCCGGATCGAGGACCGGGACAGCGAAGCCACCCTCGCCCTCCACACCCTGCGCGCCGTGGCCGCCGAGGACCGCGCAGCCTTCGACTCCGGCCTGACCGCCCTCCTCCAGGCCCGTCCCCTCGCCCCCACCGCCCGGCCGAGCAGCCTCCTCCCCCTGCTCCCCCTCGCGCTCGCCGCACTCGCCCACCGGGCCCACGGTTGGACACCCGCCGTCGACACCGACTACCTCCCTCACGCCCTCGTCACCAACTTCGAGCCCCCCAGCCGCCCCACGGCGACCTGGCCCGCCCGCGTCGACCGCCCGACCCCGGCGCTCCCCCTCCACCCCGGCAGCGAGGCCCTGTTCGAGAGCTCCGTCCAGGAAGCGGTCAACCCCGCCCCCGACGACCCCCACGCCGTCGCCCACCTCGCCGACGCCCTGTCCCGGCAAACGCTCCTCTTCCAGGTCCGCGCCTCCCAGACCCCCGACGTCACCGACACCCAGCTCGCCGACCTCCACCGCGCCTCGCAGATCGGCGCAGCCCTCTTCCGGATCGCCCTCGCCGAACCGGGCACCAGCGTCGAGGTGGTCATCGACGGCCGTACGGTCGCCTTCCCCGCGACCCGGGACGACAGCACCCACCCCGGCCGCTGGCACTCGGCCCTCAACTTCGCCCTGATCACCGGCGTCCGCGAGGACCTCGCCCCGCTCGTCCTCGCCGGACCGACCGGCTCCGCCGCCGACCGCTCGGTCTACGCCGCGTACCGCGTCGCCCTGCACGACTACTTCCGGGCCGTCGACCCCGCTCCCGCCACCGAGAAGGCCCTGTACGAAGCCGAACTCGCCAAGGGGTCGGGCTTCCCCGAGCCGCCGGTCGCCCTGCTCGCCCAGCTGGTGGACGGCGACCAGGACGGCTTCAACCTCGCCCTGCTCGAAGCCCTGGAAGCCCACCGCGACCACTACTCCGTCGCCGACCGCCCCACCGATCCCGACGCCGCGATCAACCTCGACGTCCTGGCTCTCGCCTGCCACGCGCGCCGCCGCGGCTGGGCGGTCAACGTCGAGTCCCCGTACCTCCCGCCGCGCCTGCTCCGGGCGGCCGAACGCGGCTGAGGCGGGCCCCGCACCTGCGGTTCGTCGCATGGGTCTTGAGCTGCTAATATTCTTCTTGTCGCGAGGGAGAGTGATTCCTCGTCAGGCGTCAGCGGTGCTACCAGAGCACGCCCTACTTTCAGTAGGGAGAGTCCGTGCAACCCGGGCCTGGCGCTCCACAGTCGGACGGGGTCCGGTACCTACTCAGGTACCGGACCCCGTTCGCGTTGCGGCCGGGGGAAGGAAGCGGCATGCCGCACGACGCGGGCGACACCCACACCATCGACGTCCCCCAGTCGGATGTGGTGCGGACCGACTGAACCCCACCCCGCCCGAAAGCCGCTACCGGGCAAGGGCCCTGCTCGGCCAGCATGGTGGCCATGACGAGCGAGACGGGTCCTGAAGCGCTGGGCCTCTGTGTGGTGGCCAACGTCGCACGGGAGACCGGCCACGGCGACGGCGGAACGGAGATCCGCACCGGGCTGCGGCACTTCGCCCCCGTGGCCAAGGTGTGGGTCGGCCCCCTACGGTGGGACAACGGCAGCCCGAGCGTGCCCGTCGTCGGCAGGCACCAGGGCAACAGCCGCCGCTACGTCTCGATCGTCGTCCCGCGTCGGCACCTGGAGAACTTCCGGGTCCGCACCGTCTGCAGTCCCGCCCTGCTGAAGGCGCTCGGCGGCGGACCGCTCTGGGAGGCGGAGCGCGCGGAGAGCTACGTACGGTGCTGGGACACGCCGAGGCTGGAGACGCAGATCGAGGTCGGGGGTGAGGACTACACCCGCTGGGCTCCGCCGGTGACCGATCCTCCGCCGATGGAGCTGGAGTTCGAGGGCGCGACGTACCACCTGGCCCACTTCAACGCCAACCGCGCCCGCTACTCGCCGCTGCCACCGCCCGCGGAACCCTCTCCGCCGCCGATCGGGCCGGCCGACGCCTGAAAGCTCACCGCGCTGCCCTCAGACGTCGGTGCCGGAGGATCAGACCGCCGGCAGCGCCCTCCAGTCCTGCCACGAGATGTCGCGCCCCAGGTAACGCGGCCGCTCGAACGGCCAGTCGGCGGCGATCCACTGCGGCACCAGGGCGTCCAGCGCCTGCTCCACCTCACCGTCGACCAGTTCGTCCACCACCCACCAGGAGACCTCGCCGTCGGCGCCAGTCCGCTCCGGCGGGTCGATGTAGACGCAGCCGAGGATCGCCGTCTCGGCGCGGTCGAGCAGGACGTAGTTGAAGGACTGGTGAGCGGCTATCTCCCGCTCGTGCCGCGCCAGGTCGACCCGGTTCGCCTCGAAGGTCATCGTCTCCGCGGGCCAGCCCCAGGCCGGACCGAAGATGCCCCACAGGCGCTCACGGGAGCCCATCACGGCCGGATAGTCGAGGGCGGCGTCGGCCGCCGTGATCGGACGCAGGTGGTAGTCGCCGCTGAGCAGGGCGACGTGGACGGGGTGGACGAAGTCATCAGGCAGCCAGGTCATGGCGTCGAGGCTAACCAAGGACGGGCAGCGGGACCTTGGCATTTTCACGGCCCCGGGTCGGCGCGGTCACGGGCCAACTCCGGCTGAGGGCCCGGGGGCTGGTCAGGCCGATGGCTACTCGGCACCGAGAAGTAGGACCAGCGCCCGATGGCACCCGGCCACGCGCTCTCTAGGCTCGCAACCACCGCCGATCACGGACCCGCGCCCCGCTCCCCAGGAAGTAACACCATGCCTGCTGACGCCACCGCCCACATCCGCATCGCCCGCCCCTCGCGTGACCTCCGCGCGGCGGAGGACTTCTGGGTCTCGGGGCTCGGGCTCGACGTCCTGTACCGGCACGAGACGGACGGCACCCCCGGCGAGCACTCGCTCCTCATGGCCGGCTGGCCCGATGCCGCCTGGCACCTGGAGCTGGTCCACGACCCCGCCGCCCCGCTGGAGCCGCGACCGACCGCCGAGGACCTGCTGGTCGTCTACCTGGGCGAGCCGGTGCCGGATGCGCTGATCGAGCGGCTGGAGCAGCACGGCGGGAAGCGGGTACCGGCCCACAACCCCTACTGGGACACCTGGGGCGTGACCGTTCAGGACCCGGACGGCTATCTGCTGGTGCTGTCCACCCGCTCCTGGTCCACCGTGTAGGCCCTCTCCGGGCGCGGCGGAGCCGCCGATCCGACGATACGAATTCCGTAAATCCAGAACATGGCCTGATCCCATCGCTTCCGAACGAATCTTGCGGAAGGCGGTTTTCCGCCGCCGATGGCAGGGGTAGTGCCGGGACGTTCGCACTCCGACGATTCCCATGTCCGATGCGGAGGCGAATCTTTGAGATTTTTACGGAAAGGATTTCGCATGAACAGGATCGTCCGCAGCGCCCTCACGACCGTGGTCGTCGCAGGCGCGCTCACCGCCGCCGCCGCCCCCGTGGCCATGGCCGCCGAGCAGACCCGGTCGGTGGCCGGGGTCCAGGCCCAGGTCCGCAACCCGAAGACGGTCAAGGCCGACGCGTACAACCAGGCCCGCAGCATCCTGGCCAACGCCGGCAGCCAGACCGCCGCCAAGTCCCACCCGATCCACGGCAAGAACGATGTCCCGGTCTCCTACGGCACCAGCCTGCTCGCCTCCGCGCGCGACGAGTTCCGGACCGCGGACAAGAACCTGCCGCCGAAGGACAAGAAGTCCGACATGTCGATCGCGCACTACAACGCCATCCACAGCGCGGCCAAGACCATGGGCATCGACACCTGGTGACGGTCCCGGCCTGACGACAACCCCGGTCTCCTCCGGACGGGGCCCGGCTCTCCTCCGGAAGACGGAGAGCCGGGCCCTTCGTCCGGAGGAGGACCGCCGGCAGCCGCCGATGCGAGCGTGATCGGCATGACCACAACTCATCCGTCCCGCCGCCGAACCAGCGTGCGGATCGGCGCACGGACCGCCGCCGCCGCCCTCGCCACCGCCGCCCTCGCCGCGCTCGCGCCCAGCGCCGCGGCCGCCGGCCCGGTCGTCCCGCCGCAGGTCTCCACCGACTTACAGCCCGAGCTGAACGCCATGGTCGAGCAGGGTGGCAGCACGGCCGCGCTCGCCGAGGTCCGCGACCACGGCCGGGTCACCTGGCGCGGCGCGGCCGGCACCGCCGACCTGGACACCGGCCGACCCGCGCGCGCGGACGGGCGGTTCAGGATCGCCAGCGTCACCAAGAGCTTCGTCTCGACCGTCACCCTCCAGCTGGTCGGCGAAGGACGGATCAGGCTGGACGATCCGATCGAGCACTACCTGCCCGGCACCGTCCCGAACGGCGACCACATCACCGTCCGTCAACTCCTCAACCACACCAGCGGGCTGCACGACTACCTGGGCGATCCACGGGTCCGCTCCAACACCGAGGCCGGCAACCGGGAGTTCCTCGCCACCGGGCGCTGGATCGAGTACACCCCGCAACAGCTGCTGGCCATCGGAACCGCCATGCCGCCGTACTTCCCGCCCGGCCAGGACTGGCACTACTCCAACACCAACTACGTCGTCGTCGGCATGCTCATCGAGAAGGTCACCGGCCGCAGTTGGCGGGAGGAGGTGGAGGACCGGATCATCCGACCGCTCGGGCTGCGCCACACCTCCCTGCCGACCACCTCCACGGCGATCCCCGGGCCGCACGCGCACGGCTACTTCAAGTTCCCCGAAGGCCCGGGGGACGTCACCCGGCTCTCCCCGACCATCGCGGACGCGGCCGGCGCCGGGATCTCCACCACCGACGACCTCAACCGCTTCCACGCGGCACTGTTCGGCGGCACGTTGCTCGCCCCGGCGCAGCTCGCCGAGATGACCACCACCGTCCGCATCCCCGGCCTGCCCGGCGGCGAGTACGGGCTCGGCATGGCCCGCTACGACCTCTCCTGCGGCCGGTTCTGGGGCCACACCGGCGAAATCCCCGGCTACTCGACCGCCATGTTCGGCACCCGGGACGGCAGCCGGCAGGTCGCGCTGTCGTACAACGAGTACGACAAGAGCGACTCCGACAAGTCCGACCGGCTCTACCGGGCCTTCTTGGAGAAGGCTCTCTGTGGGACGTCGGCCACCTCGGGCTGACGGTCGGACCCGGACTACCGGGGCAGCACCCGGGGCTCGCTCAGACTGCCGTCCGAGTGCACGTCGAAGACCCGGAGCTCCGTCCGCCCGGTCACCGTGATCCGGTCCGGAGCGGACCACTCGACCCTGGTGAAGTCACCGCTGTCGGCGTCCCAGGTGCCCAGGTTCCAGTGGCGGGCGGACCAACCGCTGCCGGTCACCAGCTCGACCCGGTAGATCGGGTCGATCGAGAAGGCGATGTCGGTCACGGTCAGCACCCGGTCCGGGTGGTCCGGGTGGATCTTCCTCTCGACCCAGCGCCCCTCATCGCCGAACACGTACGACAGCACCACGATCGGCACCCCGCCGAAGACGAGCGCCACGAGACCGGCCGCACAACCGACCTGCGACAACCTGGTACGGAAGTCCAGCTCGACGATCAGCGAGACCACGATCAGCACGGTGGCCGCGCCGACCAGCAGGACCGGGCGGTTGAACCAGCGTTCGACCTCCACCAGCCCGCCCGAACGGGAGGCGTGCCAGCCCGCCACGTACGTCAGGACCGGCGCCGGCGCCACCCCTCTGAGCCCCCACGCGATCCGTCTGCGACGCGCTGCCGTCATCGGTCCCCCCGAACGAGCTTTGCCGATATTTGGCCCGGACTTTACTACGGGAGGGTCGCACCGCGACGGCCCGGACGGCGGGTGTTCCCCGCCGTCCGGGCCTGGTGGGCTACCGGCCGTACCCCCGTCACCGCCGGTAGAAGACGCTCCGCGACCAGAGGTAGCCGACCAGCGTGAGGCCGGTGCACCAGGCGAGGGCGCTCCACGCGCTGGTGCCGATCTCGGTGCCCATCAGCAGGCCGCGCAGGGTCTCGATGACGGGAGTGAAGGGCTGGTACTCGGCGAACCATCGCAGCACGGTGGGCATCGAGTCCGGCGGGACGATCGCGCTGCCGAGGAACGGCAGAAACGTCAGCGGCAGCGGCGTGTTGCTCGCACTCTCCGGCGTCTTCGACACCAGTCCGATCCCCGCCGAGATCCAGGTCAGCGCCAGGGTGACGAAGAGCAGCAGCCCCGCGGCCGCGAGCCATTCCACCGGTCCGGCACTCGACCGGAACCCCATAGCGAAGGCTGCGGCTGTCACCAGCACCAGCGCGATCACCGTCTGGATCACGCTGCCGACCACGTGCCCGGCCAGAAACGCCGACCGTGAGATCGACATCGTCCGGAACCGGTTGACGATCCCCTCCGTCATGTCGACGCACACGCCCACCGCGGTGGCGACCGCCCCCGAGGTCGCCGTCATCAGCACGATCCCGGGCGTCACGTAGTCGATGTAGCTCCCGCCGCCGATCCCCGTTCCCAGCGCGCCCCCGAAGGCGTAGTTGAAGAGCGCCAGCATCATCACCGGCATCACCACGACGGAGAAGGTCATCGCCGGGTACCGCTGCGCGCGCTTGAGGTTGCGCCGCAGCATGGTCAGCGAGTCGCTGACCACATAGCTCGTCGTCGCGCTCATGCGCCCGCCTCTCCCCCAGCCTGCGGCCGGGGGTACCCCCACCGCTCGGCGGGGGCATTCGCCCACGCGCACCTCTCGATGATTCGCTCGCTCTGCTCGCTCATCGCGCACCCTCCCCGGTCAGTGTGAGGAACACGTCGTCCAGATCGGCCGTCTCCACGACCAGCGACTCGGCCCGTACGGACGCGTTGTCGAGTGCGTCCAGCACGGCCTTCACGGTGAGGACGGAGTTGTCCCCCGGGATGTCCAGCACCAGGGCGTCGGCGTCGGCCGTGGCGTAGTCGAACAGCGTGGCGGCGGTGCCCAGTTGGGCCGCGTCGGTGAACTGGAGGCGGATCCGCCCGCCAGGGACGATCCGCTTCAGCTCCTCGGCCGTACCCTCGGCGACGATCCGGCCGCCGTCCAGGACGGCTATCCGGTCGGCGAGTTGGTCGGCCTCCTCCAGGTACTGGGTGGTCAGGAAGATCGTCACCCCGTGGTCGGCTACCAGCCCTCGGATGATCTCCCACATGGTGCGCCGGCTGCGCGGGTCCAGCCCGGTGGTCGGCTCGTCCAGGAAGATCACCTTGGGGTCGCCGACCAGCGTCATCGCCAGGTCGAGCTTGCGCCGCATGCCGCCGGAGAAGGTGGCGACGGGCTTGCGCGCGGCCTCGGTGAGTTCGAAGCGGCTCAACAGCTCCTCGGCCCGCCTCCGCCCCTCCCGACGGCGGAGGTGGTTGAGGTCTGCCATCAGCATCAGGTTCTCCTCGGCGGTGAGGAGGTTGTCGACCGCCGAGAACTGGCCGGTCACCCCGATCGCCTTCCGGACCCCGTCGGCTTGCCGGACCACATCGTGCCCGGCCACCTGGGCCGAGCCGCCGTCGGCGGGGATCAGGGTGGACAGGATCTGCACGGTGGTGGTCTTGCCGGCGCCGTTCGGCCCGAGCAGGGCGAAGACGCTACCGGCCGGGATGGACAGGTCGATGCCCCTGAGCACCGCCTTGTCCCCGTAGGACTTGGTCAGCCCCACTGCGGAGATCGCCGTCATCAGGCCCTCCGGATGATGACGTTGCCGACCTGGGTGTTGGCGCGAACCTCGGCGGTCTCCCGGGCGTCGCCGGGGCCCTCGGCCGAGCCGAGGGTGTTGCGGACGCCGCCGAACTTGCTGTGCACGTCGAGCCAGGCCGCCGTGCCCTCCGCGATGCCGATCTCCACATCCCCCACACCGGTCTGCAGGGTGATCTTGCCGCGGACCACCTGGCCGAGCCGGATGTGGCCGTTCGCCGACTTGGCGTCCACGCCCGCCTCGGCGAGGCCGACGTGGATCCGGCCGTTGGAGGAGTTGGCCGTCAACTCGCCGCGCACCTCGTCGATCTCGGTGTCGCCGTTGTTGTTCTTGACCGTCAGTGCGCCGCCGACGGAGCCGACCTCGATCCGGCCGCCGCCGGTCACCTCGGCGTCACCGGCGGCCGCGCCGACCCGGACGTCCCCCATGTCGGTCTTGAGGCGCACACTGTCGGCCCGGTCGACCTGGATCCGACCCATGGACGTCTTCAGCCGGCAGTCGCCGAGCGGACCCTCGGTGACGAAGTCCGCCATCGGGGAGTCGGCGTGCACCTCGGAGCCGGACGGCAGCTCGACCAGGATCTCGATCGAGCCCTTCTTGCTGGAGAACACGGTGCGCTGCTTGGGGCCCTTGAGGGTGAGCCGGCCGCCGGAGAAGTCGATCTGGGTCAGCTCGGCGGCCTTGACGTCCGCGTCCCTGGCCGCGTTGGCGGGCCGGACCTCGATCACGGCGTCGGTGCGCTTGCTCGCGCGGATCCACACCGAGCCGATCTCGAACTCAAGGGCGGCGGAGATCGGTCCGTCGGTCTCGTACGTAGGCATGGCTGTCCCGTCCTCTTGACTCGTGTAGCTGTTCCCGCTGGTCGGAGCGGGGTGACGTTGAAGGTTCGGAAGGTGGTGCGGGGGTTCGGATGGCGCGGAGGTGTCAGTGGACCCAGCCGGTGAAGCCCTGGCCGCCAACGCTTCGCGAGGTGCGGGTGCCGAGGTCGGCGACCGGACGGGAGGCGGGCCGGCCGCCGTCCAGCGCGCCGGCGACGGCCCGGACCAGCCAGGCGTTGAGGGAGAGGCCCTCCTGTCCGGCGGCCTCCTCCGCCCGGGCCTTGAGGTTGGCGGGCAGACGCAGGTTGATCCGGGCGGTGCCCGACTCGTCCGACTCCGGCACCACCGGCGGCGCGGCCGGCGCCACGGATGGCACCACCGGTGCCATCGTCGGCACCACGGGCGGCACATCACCGTGGAAGGCCTCGGAGCCGGGCGGTACCGTCACCACGAACTCCGGGTCGAGCCCGCGCAGCCGCACGTCCACCGAGCCCGGGGCGAGGTCGCGGGTGACTTCGCCCATGGCGGCCGAGAGTGCGTTGAGCAGGGTGAGCCGCACGGCCGACTCCAGCGGGAGCGTCAGCCGGTCGGCCAGCTCACGGGCTTCCTCCCCGCCGGTGGCGGCGGCCACCGCGAGCTCGTTCCGGAGGTTTTCGACGTACGGCGTGAGGTCCATGACTCAAGCATGGCACGGCAGTGGCGCCATGTCGAGCCAATTGTGGCACCACTTTGGCGCCATCGAGGGAGACGCAGGCGGCACCACCCGGAAGCACCCGGCACCCCCTGCGGAAAGGGCACCGGAAACGGAACCGCCCCGCCGGCCGAAGCCGACGGGGCGGTCACAGGAGGGGGTCAGCGCTGCCAGCCCGCCAGGTGGGCGTCGATCTCGCCGGTCAGCCGCGCCTTGCCGGCCTGGTCCAGGAAGGAGGCCTCGACCGCGTTGCGGGCCAGTGCCGCCACCCCGGTCTCGTCCAGCCCCAGCAGCCGCGCCGCCACCGCGTACTCGGTGTTGAGGTCGGTGCCGAACATCGGCGGGTCGTCGCTGTTGACGGTCACCAGCAGCCCGGAGTCCACCATCCGCTTGATCGGGTGGTCCTCGATCCTCTCCACCGCCCGGGTGGCGATGTTGGAGGTCGGGCAGACCTCCAGCGCGACGCGGTGCTCGCCCAGGTAGTCGAGCAGCGCCGGGTCCTTGACCGCCTGGGTGCCGTGCCCGATGCGCTCGGCGCCGAGCTCGCGGATCGCGTCCCAGACGGTCTGCGGCCCGGTGGTCTCGCCGGCGTGCGGGACGGAGTGCAGGCCGGCCGCCCGCGCCCGGTCGAAGTACGGCTTGAACTGCGGCCGCGGCACGCCGATCTCCGGACCGCCCAGGCCGAAGCTGACCAGGCCCTCGGGGGCCAGCTCGGTGGCCAGGCGGGCGGTCACCTCGGCCGACTCCAGACCGGCCTCGCCCGGGATGTCGAAGCACCAGCGCAGCACCACGCCGAGTTCCTTCTCGGCGCGCAGCCGGGCGTCCTCGATGGCCTCCATGAAGGCGACGTCGGGGATCCCGCGCTTGACCGAGGAGTACGGGGTGATGGTCAGCTCGGCGTACCGGATGTTCTGGCGGGCCATGTCCTCGGCCACGCCGTAGGTGAGCGCGCGGACGTCCTCGGCGTCGCGGACCAGGTCCACGACGCTCAGGTAGACCTCGATGAAGTGGGCGAAGTCGGTGAAGGTGAAGTACTCGGCGAGCGCGGCCGGGTCGGTCGGCACCCTGGACTGGCCCCGGTGGCGGGCGGCCAGTTCGGCGACGACGCGCGGCGACGCCGAGCCGACGTGGTGGACGTGCAGTTCCGCCTTGGGCATCCCGGCGATGAACGCCTCGATGCTCCGGTCTGCGGTGTTACCGGTGGGGTTTCCGATCCGACTTCCGTCCGGCTGGACCACGGGGGTTCCCTTCTTCCTTCTCCGCGCCTTCTACGCGCGTATCGCGCTGACGGGGCCCAGGATAGGCCCAAGTCGGAGCAGCCGACCGGGGGCGCCGGGGTTCACCCCCCGAGCGCGATCGCCACGGTGTGGATCAGCAGCCCGGCCAGGGCGCCGACCACCGTGCCGTTGATCCGGATGAACTGCAGGTCACGCCCGACGTTGGCCTCGATCTTGCGCGAGGCGTCGTCGGCGTCCCAGCTCGCCACCGTCTCGGAGATCAGCGAGGTGATCTCGGTCCGGTAGGTGTCGACCAGGTACTGGGCGGCGTCCTGGAGCCAGCCGTCCACCTTGGCCTGCAGCTTGGCATCGGTGGCCAGGCGCCCGCCGAAGCTGCGCACGCCGTCCCGGATGCGCCGACGCAGTTCGCTGTCCTCGTCCTCGGCCGCGCCCATCACCAGCGTGCGCACGGCCGCCCAGGTGGAGTTGATCAGGTCCTGCACCTCGGGGCGGGCCAGCAGCTCGCCCTTGGCCCGCTCGACCCGGGCGATGGTCTCCGGGTCGGTCTGCAGCTCGGTGGCGAAGTCGGCGAGGAAGTTGTCGATCGCCCCGCGGGCCGGGTGGTTCGGGTCGTCCCGGATGTCGGCGACGAAGCGCAGCAGCTCCTTGTAGACCCGCTCGCCGACCTGGTGGTCGATGAACTTCGGCGTCCAGCCCGGGGTCTTCTGGGAGACCTTCCGGATCACGTCCTCGTGGTTGGCGGTGAGCCAGCCGTGCGCCCGGACGGCCACCAGGTCCACCACGCCGTGGTGCCCGCCGTCCGCGACCACCTTGCCCAGCATCCGGCCCATCGGCTCGGCCACCGAGGTGGCGGCGGCCCGCCGGGTGACCGCCTCGGCGACCACCGCCCGCACGTCGTCGTCGCGCAGCACCGCGAGCACTCCGCGCAGCGCCGCCGAGGCCTCCTTGGTGACGCGTTCGGCGCTGCCCGGCGCGGCCAGCCACTCCCCCAGCCGGCGGCCGATGCCGAGTGCCGCGAGCCGGCCGCGCACCACGTGGCCGGCGAGGAAGTTCTCGCCGACGAACTCGCCGAGCGAGCGCCCGAAGGCGTCCTTCTTGGTCGGGATGATCGCGGTGTGCGGGATCGGCAGGCCGAACGGGCGGCGGAACAGGGCCGTCACCGCGAACCAGTCGGCCAGCGCGCCGACCATGCCCGCCTCGGCGGCGGCCGCCACGTACCCCGCCCAGGCGCCGGCGCCGGACGCCTCGGCCCAGGTGGAGAGGGCGAAGACCAGGGTCGCGAAGGCCAGCAGGCCGGTCGCGATGGTCTTCATCCGGCGGACGCCGCGTCTCTTCTGCTCGTCGGACGCGGTGAACCGGACCCCGGGGCCGGTCCCGCTGAAGGCTTCGTCACTCACCCCGCCAGTCTGCCCGTTGCCCGGCGCGGACGGGGGCGTGCCCCGCGATCGCGCGCCCCTCGATCGCACACCCTCACGCCGAGCACGCTGCCGGGACCACACGCCCCCACACCGAGCGCGGCCCCGCGCCCGGCCGGGGCGCCCGGCGCTCCCGGGTGGCGCCGACCGGCAGGGTGGTCTCGCAGCCGACCAGCGTCCCCCGGTGCGACCCGGCCGCGACGGCGCCGGTGGAGACCATGGCGTCGGTGGCGGCCCGCCGCCGGCCGCCCCGGGCGCGATGTGCGCGCCGGCGACCCGGTGGCCCTTCGGCGCGCACCGGACGGCCGGCCGCGGGCCCGGCTCACCCAGCCCGACGGCTCAGCTCTCCCGGTTCATCCCCGCCCTCCGTTCACCGAGTTGGCGAGCCGGCGCCACACCGGCGAGCGCCGCAACCCGCGCCGCAGCCGCTCCGGGACGACGCCGCGCCACAGCCGCTGGGCCGGGTTGAGCGGCAGGACGGCCTCGACCAGCGGCTCCTCGCCCAGCAGGAACAGCCCGTCCGGCAGGCCGAGCCGGGCGTCCCGGAACGCCGGATAGCCCGCGTAGCGCCGCCGCCCGTCCGCCACCACCGGCGGCTCGCCGTGCGCGGCCTCGTAGCGGATCTGGTCGCGCAGCGCCTCCGGCCTTGCGGCGGCGGCGAGTTCGAGCCGTACCCGGGCGGCGACCGGCAGCCGGTGGTACACCGTGCGGGCGCCGAAGCGTTCGATCATCCGGCCGACCTCCTCGCACACCCGCCGCTGCAGCCCGTCGTCCAGCAGCAGGAAGCCGTCCTGGAGCAGCCGGGGCACGTCCCAGGCGAAGCCGCGGGCCCGGATGTCGTCCAACTCCTCACCGACTCCGACCAGTTCGACGGCCACCTGCTGCAACGCGGCGATCCCGCGCAGCCGGTCCAGCACCCCGGCCCGCTCGGTGGCGTTGCCGAGGTCCTCGCGCAGCGCCAGGACACAGCAGTCGTAGTCGGCGAGCACGGACACCCGGCCCGCGTGCGGACAGGCCTCCGGGGTGAACGGCTCGTCCGAGAGGACCCGCCCGTTCACCCCGACCTGCCCGGGCTCCACCACGTCCGGGCCGCGGTCGGCGGAGGCCACCGCCTCCAGCCGCCCCGGCGCCGGCGTCCGCCCGACCAGCGAGTCCAGGCAGGCGGTGAGGTGCGGCATGGTGTCGCAGGCCGCGACCACCACGGTCGCGTCGGGTACGGACATCGGGCGGCGGGCCTCCGGTGCGCGGTTCGGCGAGGGCTGCACCGTCAACTCGGCCGCCCGCCGGGGAGTCACGTGCCCTCCCCCAACGGGTGACGGGCCCCGGACGGGCGGCGGGCCCGAACGTGCGCCCGAACAGCCGGAGATCAGCCGGAGACCAAACGGGGATCAGCCGATCGCGACCTCGGCGTACATCCGCGCGATCACGTCCTCGATGGCCGGCTCCCGCACCGACAGGTCCACCAGCGGGTACCGCGCCGCGACCGCCGCCACGATCGGTGCCGCGCTCTCCCGGGCCGGGAAGGCCAGCCACTGCCGCGCCCCCTCGACCTTCACCACCCGCGCCCCGGCCACCTCGATCGGAGGCCGGGCCTCGGCGAGGTCGACCACCAGCGTGCGCTCGCTGCGCCCGGTGGTGTGCAGCCCGTCCAGCCCGCCGGCGTGGACCACCCGGCCGTGGTCGATCACCATCACCCGGCCGCAGAGCTGCTCGATGTCGGTCAGGTCGTGGGTGGTGAGCAGCACCGTGGTGCCCCGCTCGCGGTTGACCTCGCGCAGGAACTCGCGCACCCGGCCCTTGCTGACCACGTCCAGGCCGATGGTGGGCTCGTCCAGGTAGAGCACCTGGGGGTCGTGCAGCAGCGCCGCCGCGAGGTCGCCGCGCATCCGCTGGCCGAGTGAGAGCTGTCGGACGGGCGTGTCCAACAAGCCTCCCAGGTCGAGCAGTTCGATGCAGCGGCCGAGGTTCTCGCGGTAACGCCGGTCGGGGATGCGGTAGATCCGGCGGGCGAGCTCGAAGGAGTCGCGCAGCGGGAGGTCCCACCACAGGGTGGTGCGCTGGCCGAAGACGACGCCGATCCGGCGGGCCAGCGCGACGCGTTCGCGGGCCGGGTCGACCCCGGCGACGCGCAGCCGTCCGGCGCTGGGGACGAGGATGCCGGTGAGCATCTTGATGGTGGTCGACTTGCCGGCGCCGTTGGGCCCGATGTAGCCGACGCACTCGCCGGCCTCGACGGTGAAGCTCAGCCCGTCGACCGCGCGCACCTCGCGCTTGGTCCGGCTGAACCGGCCGGTGCGGGCCCGCACGGTGAAGGTGCGGTGGACGTCCTGGAGTTCGATCAGTGACACGGTGACTCCTCACGGGAGGTACGGCGCGAGGCAGGGCCTTGCGGAAGGCCCTGCCACGTGCGAGGTACGAGGGCTCAGCTGCCGGTGCCGCGGTAGGCGCGCAGTCCGGCCCGCCAGGCGAGCCCGGCGGCGGCGACGCACAGCGCGGCGGCGACCGGGGAGGCGTACTGGAAGGCGGTGGGCAGGCCGAGCGGGTCGGGCCGGCCGAGGATGTGCAGGGCGGGCAGCCAGTTGACGAAGGCGAGCGGGACGCCGAAGACCACCCCGGCGACCAGTTCCTTGGCGAAGACGGTCGGCGGGTAGTGCAGCAGGGTCGCGCCGCCGTAGGTGAAGGAGTTCTGGATCTCCTTGGACTCGCCCCACCAGAACTGGACGGTGGCGCCGCCGACGTAGATCGCGCCGAAGATGACGCTGCCGCACACCAGCAGGACGGGCACCAGCAGCACCCGGTCCCAGGTCCAGTGCACGTCCAGGGCGGCCAACGACCAGGCCAGCACCGCCGTGGCCTGGAGCGGGCGGCCGAGCCGGCGCAGGGTGAAGCGTTCGGCGCACAGCTGGGAGAGCGCGGGCGCGGGGCGGATCAGCATGGTGTCCAGCGTGCCGCTCGTGATCCGCAGGCCGAGGCCGTCGGCCGAGCCGACCAGCAGGTTGGCCATGCCGAGGGAGAAGGTCGCGGTGGCGTAGAGGAAGGCGATCTCCGGCAGGTTCCAGCCGCCGAGTTCGTCGGTGTGCCGGAACATGATCACCAGCACGACGAAGTCGAGGGAATGGGTGACCAGGCTGGCCAGGAGGTTCAGTGTGAAGGAGGCCCGGTAGGCCATCATCGAGCGCATCCACATCCGGGCGCAGAGCCACCAGGAGCGGACCGCCCAGGACGTGCGCGCGGCGAGGGGCTCAGCCACCCTGGACCACCACCCTGCGGGTCGCCAGCCACTGCGCGCCCCGCCCGGCGGCGAGCAGCGCGGCCGCCCAGCCGAGCTGGAAGCCGAGCTCCGGGAGCAGTCCGGTGCCGGTGGCGCGCTCCAGGAAGACGTCGGTCGGCACCTTGATCAGCGCCGCCCAGGGCAGCACCCGGCCGAGGTCGCCGAGCCAGCCGGGGAAGAGCGCGATCGGCAGCAGCATCCCGGAGAAGAACATCGAGACCACCAGCATCACCGCACGTACCCCCTCCGAGTCGTGCAGCCAGAAACCGGTGATCGAGACCAGGAACCGCAGCCCGAAGCTGACCAGCAGCGCCAGCAGCCCGGAGAGCAGGAAGAACGCCCAGGTCAGCGGGTGTTCGGGCATCCGGGTGCGGAACACCAGGGCGCCGACCAGCATCGGCACGGTGCCGCGGATCAGCGCCTGGAAGGCGGCCCGGCCGAGGTCGGCGGCCAGCCACCAGCCCTGGAAGTCGACCGGGCGGTAGAGGTCGACGGCGATGTCCCCGGAGCGGAAGCGGTCCTGGACGTCGTCCTGGAAGCCGCCGCCCCAGACCGCGATCGTGACCAGCAGGCACTGGCTGACCCAGATGTAGGTGACGGCCTGGCTCTGGTCGTAGCCGCCGAGGCCGGGGCGGGCCTGCCAGAGGGCGAGGAAGGAGGAGGCGAGGATGATGCCGAAGACGGTGTTGGTGAAGGTGCCGGCCAGGGTGGCGGCCCGGTAGGTGGAGTAGCGGCGGAAGGCGCCGCGGGCGACGGCGGCGTAGAGCCCGAGGGGGGAGCCGGCGGCGGTATCAGGGGGCTTCGCCCCCACCGTGACACCGTTCTGCATATTGTCTCCTTGTCGACAAATACGGGCAGACGAGTGCCCGCACGCGCGTCAGCGCACGACCCAGTAGCTCCGACCGGCCCTACCCGGGGGTACCGGGCCGGACGGGCGGAGCTGCCAGACGTGGGTGCGCTATGTGGTTCGCACCTTTCACCGTACCGTTGCCCCTCCCGGCCCGCACCCGGATTTCGACGCACCCCGGGGCGCACGACCCGCCGCACACAACCGCGCAGTTCAGGAACCCTGCCAGCACTGATCGGACGTCATATAGCAGATAATCTCGGCATGACCTTGAGCACCCGACGCCAGGCCAAACGGGCCGCCCGCCGCGAGGCCCGCCGCGCCCTCCCCTTCTGGCGCCGGCTCCTGCCCACCTGGCGGGTCACCCTCGGCACCCTCACCGCACTACTGCTGCTCGCCATCGGCGCCTTCGCCGTGCTCTACGTCATCGTCCCGGTGCCCGACCCCAACGCCCATGCCGTCGCCCAGAACAACATCTACCTCTACTCCGACGGCACCACCGAGATCGCCCACACCGGAGCCGTCAACCGCACCGACGTCACCGTCGACCAGATCCCGCTGCAGACCCAACAGGCCGTCGTCTCCGCCGAGGACCGCACCTTCTACCAGAACCGCGGCATCGACCTGAAGGGCATGCTCCGGGCCGGCTGGAACACCCTGCTCGGCAAGGGCATGCAGGGCGGCTCCACCATCACCCAGCAGTACGTCAAGAACTACTACCTGACCCAGGACCAGACCTTCGAACGCAAGGGCCGCGAACTCTTCATCGCCCTCAAGGTCGACCAGCAGCGCGACAAGAAGGAAATCCTGGCCGGATACCTCAACAGCAGCTACTTCGGCCGCGGCGCCTACGGCATCCAGAGCGCCGCCAAGGCCTACTACGGCGTCGACGTCTCCGGACTCACCCTCGGCCAGGGCGCCTACCTCGCCTCCCTGCTCCAGGCCCCCAGCCTCTACGACGTCAAGACCGCCACCCCCGCCAACCGCGAGAAGGCCATCGCCCGCTGGCACTACACCCTCGACGGCATGGTCCAACTCGGCTTCCTCACCACCGCCGACCGCGCCGCCACCACCTTCCCCGAGCCGATCGACCCCCAGCCCGCCACCGGCCTCTCCGGCCAGGCCGGCTACCTCGTCGGCGTCGCCGACGACTACCTGATCTCCTCCGGCACCATCGACGCCCCCACCCTCAAGGCCGGCGGCTGGCGCATCACCACCACCTTCGAGAAACCCCGGCAGGACGCCTTCGTCAAGGCCGTCCAGGACGAACTCACCGACGAACTCGACCCCAAGACCCGCCCCACCACCGACACCGACGTCCGAGTCGCCGGCGCCTCCGTCGACCCCGCCACCGGCCGCGTCGTCGCCGTCTACGGCGGCCCCGACTACGCCAAGCAGCCCTACAACGACGCGCTGCGCCAGGACAACCAGATCGGCTCCACCTTCAAACCGATCGACCTCGCCGCCGGCCTGATCGCCCAGCACACCCTGGACGGCCGCCCGATCACCACCGAGACCCGCTACGACGGCAGCAGCGAACGCCCCGTCACCGGCGGCCCCACCCCCTACGCGCCACCCAACGAGGACGACGTCGACTACGGCAACATCACCCTGCGCTACGCCATGGTCAAGTCCGTCAACTCCGTGTACGCCCAGGAAGGCGTGGACGCCGGACTCGCCCGCGTCCGCGAGACCGCCGTCAAACTCGGCATCCCCGACAGCGTCCGCGGCATGGACCCCACCAACACCTCGATGACCCTCGGCACCGCCACCCCCAGCGCCCTCGACCTGGCCGGCGCCTACGCCACCTTCGCCAACCACGGCGAGGCACACACCCCCTGGTCCGTCCTCAAGCTCGAACGCGTCAACCCCGGCGGCGCCGTCGACGTCCCCAAGATGCCCGAACACAAGGCCACCACCGCCATGGACCGCAGCATCGCCGACTCCGTCACCGACGTCCTGCGCGACGTCGTCAGCCCGCGCGGCACCGGCGCCGCCGCCCTCGACCTCGGCCGCCCCGCCGCCGGCAAGACCGGCACCACCGACTCCAACCTCTCCGCCTGGTTCGCCGGCTACACCCCCGAACTCACCACCACCGTCGGCCTGTTCCGAGAGAACCCGAAGAGCCACGCCAAGGAACCGCTGGCCGGCACCGCCGGCCTCACCCGGATCAACGGCGGCGCCTTCCCCACCAAGATCTGGACCGACTACATGACCGCCGCCCTGAACGGCACCACCACCCAGCAGTTCGACCTGCAGACCGGCCGCAGCAACCCCGACCCCGGCAACTGGACCCCCACCGGCACCCCCAGCAACACTCCCCCGAGCGCCGGCCCCACCCCCGGCACCGGCGCCACCCCCACCGGCGCCCCCGCGCCGACCACCCACCCCCACACCCCCAGCGCGCCCCCCACCACCGACGCACCCGCGCCCGGCCCGGCCGCCCCCAGCCCGCAGAAACCGGAACCCACCCCCAGCCAGGAAGACCAGCCCAGCCCCACCGCCCGACCCACCCAGACAACCCGGCCGACCAAGCCCACCAGCCAGCCCACCGCCACCGCCGGACCCACCAACTCGGCGACGGCACCCGCACAGTGAGCTACCCCCCGGCGACCAGCTCCCGCTCCAGCCCCGTCCGGAACCGCGGCGTCACCCGCACCTCCCCCAGCCAGCCCGCCAGCCGCTCCGCCTCCGCCGCGACGGCCCGCCCGGCCTGCGCCCCGACGTCCCGGAACAGCCGCCACACCACCTCACCGTCCGCCCGCTGCGCCCAGCCGCCCACCACCTCGCCGCACCACCACACCGTCGGCCCGGCATTGCCCGCCCGGTCGAACAGCGCCGGCACGTCCTCCGGCCGCAGATACCAGTCCCGCCCGCGCCACCCCATCACTGCCGGATCCAACGCCGGCAACAGCGCCGCCCACGGTTCCGGCGCCGACACCGGAGCCTCGTCCCCCGCCAGCACCAGCGCGGCCGAACCGTCCGCCAACGCCACGTCCCGCGCCCCGACGTCCACCAGCGCCCTGCGAACGTCCCCCAGCGTCCAGCCCGTCCACCACTTCACGTCCTCGACCGTCGCCGGACCGTACGCCGCCAGCCAGCGCCGCACCACCTCCGCCTTCGCCTCCCGCACCGGCACCTCCCGCCACTGCGGCACCAGCGCCCACGGATAACTGCTGCTCAGCCAGGAACCGCGCGGACGGCAACGGCGCACATGCCCGTCCGAGGCCAACAGCCGCAGCAGCCGACTGCCCACGCTCTGCCTCGCCTCGTACGGCTTGCCCGCCGACATCAGCATCGTCTCGCGCAACTGCGGCACGTCGTCCCCCAGTTGCCTGGTCGTCGCCTCACCCCGCCGCGCCAGCGCGGCCAGCACCCCGCGCTCCGCCTCCGCCAACCGCGCCTCGTCCCAGCCCTCGGCGTGGTCCCGCAGATGCTTGAGCAGCGTCGCCCGCTCCTTCAGCGCGATCGCCCGCGCCGCCGCCGAACTCACGTACGGGGCGAAACCCTCCGTCACCGCGAATATCGTCCGCCGCATCGACAGCAGCTTCACCAGCGAAACGTCCTCGTACAGCGCCCGGTCCACCTCCGCCGCCGAAGGCTCGGCCAACCGAGCACAGGCCGACAGGTACACCGTGGCCGCGTCCGTCGCGTGCAGCCCGACCACCGCGTCGGCCACCTCCTCCACCCGCGCCGCCCGCACCGACGGCGCCAACAGCTGCCGCCGCCCCAACCGGGCCCGCCGCTCCGCATCGCCGATCACCGGCACAGCCACGCTCATGCCCGGACCCTAGCGCCCGCCTCCGACAAGCTGCGCCCACACGGCCCCGAGCGCGCCGACGGGCGCCGTCCCCCGGTCACAGGCGACGGCGCCCGCCCTCACGTCACACGCCCCCGGTCACAGGTACAGCCCGGTCGAGCCCTCCGTGTCACCGAAGCGGGCCGCGGCAACGGCGTGCAGGTCGCGCTCGCGCAGCAGCACGTAGGTGGCGCCCCGGACCTCGACCTCCAGCTTGTCCTCCGGGTCGTACAGCACCCGGTCACCCGGCTCCACCGCACGCACGCTCTGGCCCACCGCGACGGCCTCGGCCCAGGTGCACCTCTTACTCAGCTCAGCGGTCGCCGGGATCAGGATGCCGCCGGTCGAGCGGCGCTCACCCTCGCTGCCCTCGGTGCGCACCAGCACGCGGTCGTGCAGCATCCGGATCGGCAGCTTCTCGCCCAGCCGGTCGTGCCGCACGGGCTCGTGCTCCTGCTCGGAGCGGGTCGGTTCGTCGTTCGTACTCACGGTCCCGAAGGTACCGCCCCCGGGCGCGAAGCGTGATGCCAGCCCGGCATACGGAAGGCCGGGCCCCCACGGGCGCCCGGCCGTTCCGGCACCGCCGTTCAGTCCTTGCGGCGCCGACGGGAGGAGGCGATCAGCAGCACCAGGCCCACGCCGACCAGCGCGGCCGGGACGACGCGCTCCCGGCGCGGCTGCCCCTTCTCGTCCACGAACTGCGCCCGGGCCTTCTCCACCAGGCCGTTCGCGGCCACGTACGCCCGGCCCGCCTTCTCCTCGACGGTGGCCATCGCCTTCGCCTTGACCTGGGCGGAGACGGTGCTCGGGTGGATCCGCACGGCCAGCTCGTCCAGGGTCTCCGCCAGCCGGTCGCGGGTGCGCTCGATGTCCGCCTCGATCTGGGCGGTCGTCCGCTCCGGCTTGTCCTGCGTGCTCGCCTCGCCCACTCGGGCCACCCCATTCACTTGCCGATGTCGTCCTGGTCGTCCTGCGTGACTGACCCAGTTTGTCAGCTGCCGAGCACGGCCGCGCGGCCCCACCCACCAACGGAGGTAAGTTTGCCGTGGTACGACCGCCCGTCCCAGCCGCACGCACCAGGAGAGTCCACCCCATGACTGAGCGTCTCCAGCCCGGCGACAACGCGCCCGCCTTCAGCCTGTCCGACGCCGACGGCAACCAGGTCTCCCTCGCCGACCACCTGGGCCGCAAGGTCATCGTCTACTTCTACCCCAAGGCCCTCACCCCGGGCTGCACCAAGCAGGCCTGCGACTTCACCGACAACCTGGAGGTCTTCGCGGGCGCCGGCTACGACGTCATCGGCATCTCGCCGGACCAGCCGGAGAAGCTCGGCAAGTTCCGCGAGGCCGAGGACCTCAAGGTCACGCTGCTCTCCGACCCGGACCACGCCGTCCTGGAGGCGTACGGCGCCTACGGCGAGAAGCAGAACTACGGCCGCACCTACCTGGGCGTGATCCGCTCCACCGTGGTCGTCGACGAGCAGGGCAAGGTCGAGCGCGCGCTGTACAACGTCAAGGCCACCGGGCACGTCGCCAAGCTGCTGCGCGACCTCAAGGTCGAGGCCTGATCACTCCGGACGAAGCGGTGGCGGCACACCCCCCGACCGGGTGCGCCGCCACCGCCGTCCCTCACCTCGACGGGCCGCCCTCAGGTCAGCAGGCCCCGAGGTCGCTCCAGACGCCCCAGGCGCCGCTGGCCGTGGGGTCGTCGCCCTTGGTCCACCACTTGTTCTGGTAGTAGTGGCCCTTCCAGGACACCTTGGTCGGCGTCGCGTAGGTGGTGCCCGCGTCCCAGCCCGAGGCGGCCGCACAGGCGCCCGAGGTCGGGGTCCCGGTGGGAGTCGGGGTCGCGGTGGGAGTCGGGGTCGCGGTGGGAGTCGGGGTCGCGGTGGGAGTCGCCGTCGGGGTGGGGGTCGGGTTCGGCGTACCGCCGTCCACCGCGCCCCGGGTCAGGTCGCCCTTGATCCCGTACAGCGTGCCGCCCACGTTGACCGTCCAGTTCGACGGGGTCGAGACCGGCAGGTAGTAGACGAAGTCCATGTCGATCGAGGCGCCCGGCGCCAGCGACTGCCAGCCCGGCAGTTTGACCGACACCCGGTTGTAGGTGCCCTTCAGACCGCCGACGTTGCCCGGGCCCGGGTTGTCCTGCCGGATCACCTGCAGCCCGAAGCCGGACTGGTCCTTGGCGTTGCCCGGAGCCGAGTTGCCGTAGTCGAACTGGAACTCGGTGCCGCCCGGCAGGGTCAGCGTCGAGTTGTTGACGATGTGCAGCTTCGGGTTGATCGGGTAGTTGGAGTCGCCCAGCGCGAAGCTGGTGAACGACACGTCGACCGGCAGGGTCTGCTGCGGCAGCGCCACCGTGGAGCGGGTCGCGCCGTACGGGGCGGCCGCCTTGAACTTGTCGTACATCAGCGAGGTCAGCGTCGAGCCGGGCACGTACTCGCCCTTGCCGCCGTTGGCCGCGGCGTCCCACCTGTAGTCACCCGCGAGCTCCCAGATCATCGCGCCGCCGGCGCCCTGGTTGACGATGTAGTCCGCCTTGGCGCCCACCGACTGCTCGTCCTCGGTGGACAGGAACACCTTCTTGGTGTCGTTCCACAGCCACGGCGCCACCAGGTCGTCGCTGTAGTTGCGGCTGTAGCTGCCCTGCAGCGCGGTGTCGGTCACGCCGTACGTGGAGAGGTAGTCGGGCAGGATGCCCTTCTCCAGGTTCTTGGCGTGCCACATCGGGTTCGATCCGGCCGGGGACTCCTTGCCCGCGTCGTCCTTGTCGTTCCAGATGTTGTCGATGCCGACCGCGCCGTCACCGCAGGAGGTCAGGCCGGAGCCGGCCGGGCAGGTGGTCGCGGAGGCGGTGCCCCAGAGGCCGTTGGTGCCACCGGTGACGTTCTTGAAGCCGCGGGTGTAGTACGGCAGGCCGACGTTGATCCGGCCGGCGGGCATCGCGCCGCGGAAGTAGTGGTACGACCAGTCGGCGTTCAGGTAGCCGATGCCGCCGTACTGCGCGGTGCCGTACACGTTGGCGGCGGCCAACTCGCCGTCCTTGCCGTCGTCGTAGAGCGAGGCGTTCGGGCCGACGTACTTGTTCCAGGCACCGTGCAGGTCGTACGACATGATGTTGACGTAGTCCAGGTACTGCGCCACCTGGAAGGTCTCCATGCCGCGCAGCAGGTACCCGGAGGACGGGGCCGCGACCGAGAGCAGGTAGTGCCTGCCGTCGGCGGCGCCGGCCCTGTCCAGGCTCTCCCGCAGGGTCTTCATCAGCGCCGCGTAGCCCTTGGCGAGCGAGCCGCGCTTGGCGTTGGCGAGCTGCCAGTCCAGCGGGTTGCCGGCGTCCTTCATCGAGGTCGGGTACTCGTAGTCGATGTCGACGCCGTTGAAGCCGTACTTGCGGACGAAGTCGACCGAGGAGGCGGCGAAGGTGTCGATGCCGGCCTGGTTGACGCTGCCGTCCGGGTTGACGGTCATCGAGTAGAAGCCACCGGAGTTGACCCGGGCGCCGCCGTCGTCGAAGTAGCCGCCGGTCTCGGTCCAACCGCCCACCGAGATCAGGGTCTTGACGTTCGGGTACTGCTTCTTGAACTTCGTCAGCAGATTGAAGTGCCCCTTGTACGGCAGCGTCGGGTCCAGCTCGGCACCCGGCACGCCGGGGAAGTCGATCCCGGTGGCGGGGTTGGTCGGACCGTCCGTACCGACCGAGAGCTTGTTGTCGCCGCCGACGTGGCCGAAGGCGTAGTTGAGGTGGGTGACCTTGTCCCAGGGGACGTCGCTCACCAGGTAGGGCTGGTCGCCGTTCTTGCCGGTGCGCCAGCCGGTGAAGTACCCGATGATGCGGCGCTGGTGGTCCGCGCCCATCTTCTCGCGCCCGCCGGTGTCGTAGACCGAGCAGTAGGGGACGTCCACCCCGGGCGTCCGGTACAGCCCGTCCGGTCGACAGGCCGCGTTGTCGACGGCCGCCGACGCCTGCGAGGGCGCCGCACCCAGCGTCGCCGTCAACAGCCCTGCCAGCGAGGCGGCCGCCACCGAGGCGAACCCCGCTCGGGCGCTCTTACGGCGGAACGCAGCGGTGGGACGCCGCTCCGCCGTGCTTCGGATCAACACTCGGTCCTCCAGGAGAGAGTGTCGGCGCGTGCCTGTGGGGAGCACGCACGTGGGGGATTGCAATTGGCGCCGAAGCTATGTGGTCTGGACCATGGAGGTCAATGGGTCTGTACCAATTGGCAAACACTTCCCAAATCTCCGGCAGGCCGTAACCAATCCGCCCGACTCTCGTTCTCACGGCGGGGAAGGGGCTCTCACTAGCCCACAGGGGGACCGATCATGCCGGTCAAGTACACCCGCGAACTGCTCGCTTCGCTCGCGGCCGAGTCCAGCAGCGTCAACGAGATCATGCGCAAACTCGGCGTGCCGATGGCGGGCGGTACGCACAGCTACCTGAGCAAGCGGCTCAGGCACTATGGCATCGACACCTCACACTTCAACCACAGCAGGCCCGACTACGGCCGACGCCGTTACCCGCGAGCGGTACTGACTGAAGCCGCTGCCAACAGCGACAGCATCAACGGAATGATGGCCTACCTGGGCGTCACCCCGTACGACAGTCTCTACGCATACCTGAAGAAGCGCCTGGCCGACTTCGGCATCGACACCTCACACTTCAGGTTCAGGGGCGACGGCCGCAGCAGGATCGAAGCCATTCCGAAGGAGGCGCTGGCGCACGCCGTCGCCGCACACCGAAGCATCCGCAGCGTGATCCTCGCCCTGGGGATGACCGACTGCGGAAATACGCGGACGCTGGTGCGAGAAGCCATCGACTTCCACCAACTCGACACCGGCCACTTCACCGGCAGGGCGCACAACAAGGGACAGAAGACCGGACCGAGACGCACAGCCGAGGAGTTGCTGGTGCGGCGTCCGCCGGGAAGTCAACGCGTCCCGGGCGATCGACTCCGCACCATGCTCGTGCACACCGGGCATCCCGACGTCTGCGAGACGTGCGGCACCCCTCCGACCTGGCTCGGGCAGCCGATGACCCTGGAAGTCGACCACATCAACGGCGACTGGCTCGACAACAGGCGAGAGAACCTCCGCCTGCTCTGCCCCAACTGTCACTCCATCACGCCGACCTACTGCGGTCGGAACATGAACCGCGCCGAAGCCAGACGGGACAACGCCGCCTAGCTGCTTCACTCTCGCAAAGTGGCCGCGCCGGAATCCATCTACCGGTAGGCTGGGTCCGGCGTGCGCCCGTACCCCAGCTGGGAGAGGGCTGCGACTTAGGATCGCAGTGTCGTGGGTTCGAGTCCCACCGGGCGTACCGAGTGAAATGGCCCGCTTCCCTTCGAATCGAAGAGAAGCGGGCCATCTTCGTTGCTGTGGGCGTCAACCCAGTAGCTCCTTCACCACCGGCGCCAGCGCCCGGAACGCCTGCCCCCGGTGGCTGATGGCGTTCTTCTCGTCCGCCGTCAGCTCCGCGCACGTACGCGTCTCGCCGAGGGGCTGGAGGATCGGGTCGTAGCCGAACCCGCCGTCGCCGGCCGGGGCGGTGCGCAGGGTGCCGAGGAGGCGGCCCTCGACGACGCGCTCGGTGCCGTCGGGCAGGGCGAGGGCGGCGGCGCAGAAGAAGTGGGCGCCGCGGTGGGCGGCGTCGATGTCGGAGAGCTGGGCGAGCAGCAGGTCGAGGTTGGCGCGGTCGTCGCCGTGCTTGCCGGACCAGCGGGCGGAGAAGATGCCGGGTGCGCCGTTGAGCACGTCCACGCAGAGGCCGGAGTCGTCGGCGACGGCGGGCAGGCCGGTGGCGCGGGCGAGGGCGTGGGCCTTGAGCAGGGCGTTCTCGGCGAAGGTGACGCCGGTTTCGGGGACGTCCGGGATCTCGGGGTAGGCGTCGGCGCCGACGAGTTCGACGGCCAGGCCGGCGTCGGTGAGGATGGCGCGCAGCTCGGTGACCTTGTGCTGGTTGCGGGTGGCGAGGATCAGGCGGGTGGACATATCACCCACCCTATCCAGAGCATGAAGAGGATCAGCCGGTGCAGACGGAGGTGAGGTTGCCCGCCGCGTCGCCGAGCGGTTTGAGGTCGGGGGCTTCCTTCTTGTCGACGGCCTGCTGGACCTTGTCGGCCTGCTTCTGCAGGTCGGTCACGGCCTTGGCGACGTCGGTGTTCTTGGAGTTCTTGCCGATCTGGTCGAGGTCGCCCTTGAGCTTCTGCAGCGCCTTGCCGGCGGCGGCCGAGTCGTTGCTGGCGTTGTCGTAGGCCTTGGTGAGGTCGGCGATGTCGCCGGTGACCTTGACGGCGGTGTTGCCGCAGTCGATCGCCTTCTGGGCGGCGGAGCAGCTCACCATGCTGAGCGGGAGGATCGCGATCAGTCCGGCCACGGCGAGGGCGGTGGGGCGGGCGATGCTGGACGGCATCCGGTCCTCCTGGGGGGCGCGGGTTCCGTGGGGTGGGACGCGCGCCACGGGGGCGCGGTTCCCGCAGCGGGGGTGCTGCGGGAACCGTACGGTCTGCGGGCCGGGCCTGTACAGCAGGCCGTCCGACGGTGCGTCGGGCGGTGCGTCGGACGGTGCGTCCGGAGTGGTCGACGGCCGTGCGCCCGGCGGGGGTTCAGCCCTCCAGGGCCTTGCGCTGGATGCCGTCGAGTTCGGCGCAGCCGAGGGTGCCGAGGTCGAGCAGCCGGTTGAGGAGGTCACGGTCGAAGGGGGCGCCTTCGGCGGTGCCCTGGACCTCGACGAAGCGGCCGTCGGAGGTGCAGACGATGTTCATGTCGGTTTCGGCGCGCACGTCCTCCTCGTACTGGAGGTCGAGCATCGGGACGCCGTCGATGATGCCGACGCTGACGGCGCTGACGCCGCCGGTGATGGGCTGGCCCTTGGCTCGGAGCAGTTTGCGCTCGCGGGCCCAGGAGACGGCGTCGACCAGGGCGACGTAGGCGCCGGTGATGGCGGCGGTGCGGGTGCCGCCGTCGGCCTGGAGGACATCGCAGTCGAGCACGATGGTGTTCTCGGCGAGGGCGCGGTGGTCGACGACGGCGCGCAGTGAGCGGCCGATGAGGCGGCTGATCTCGTGGGTGCGGCCGCCGATGCGCCCCTTGACGGCTTCGCGGTCGCCGCGGGTGTTGGTGGCGCGGGGGAGCATGGAGTACTCGGCGGTCACCCAGCCTTCGCCGCTGCCCTTGCGCCAGCGCGGGACGCCCTCGGTGACGCTGGCGGTGCAGAGGACCTTGGTGTCGCCGTAGGAGATGAGGACGGAGCCTTCGGCGTGCTTGCTCCAGCCCCGCTCGATGGTGATGGGGCGGAGCTGTTCGGGGGTGCGGCCGTCGATGCGTGACATAGGCACTGAGCGTAGTCGCTCCGGTCGCCGGTTCCGGATGCGCCTCGGCCCGCCGTCTCCGTGGGTGGGTCGGCGGGCCGGGTGTGGCGGGCCTGGGTGGCTCAGCTCACATCATGTCCTCGATGTCGGCGGCGATCGGGTCGGCGTCGGTGCCGATGACGACCTGGATCGCGGTGCCCATCTTGACGACGCCGTGGGCGCCGGCGGCCTTGAGGGCGGCCTCGTCGACCAGGGAGGCGTCCTTGACCTCGGTGCGCAGGCGGGTGATGCAGCCTTCGACCTCTTCGATGTTCTCGATGCCGCCCAGACCGGCGACGATCTTCTCAGCCTTGCTGGCCATCTGGTTTCTCCCTCTGTCGCGGCCCTTCGGCGGCTCTGCCGGGTGCCGTCCTGCGCTGTGCTTGGGGGTGGGCCTCGACCGTCGGGCGGTGAGGTCCGTGCCGGAGGCTGACGCGGGTTCAGCTGCGGTCGTGCTGGCGGGCAGCGCGACAAGCATGACCCGAGCCGGTCCGGTATGCCACGTTAGACCACTTTTGGCCCAGTTCGGCGCGCAGGGTTCCGACCGCCGCCCGAGGATGACGATCAGCGGGGCTCGCGTCCCGGCGTGCGGCCTGCGCCCCAAGGTGGTCTACACCAATATATGTGTACTCCGGTGAACGCAGGAAGGACCCCGGGTGTTCCTGGCCCCGCCCGAGGGTCCCGCACCGGGTCTCCCGACTGCTCCCGGAGGGCGGATGATGAGTTCGGCAGGAGCCACGGCCCCGCGGACCGCCCGGTGGCACACCTTCTACGGCGGACTCCAGAAGATGGGCCGCTCGCTGCAGCTGCCGGTCGCGGTGCTCCCCGCGGCCGGCATCCTCAACCGGCTCGGCCAGCCCGACGTCTTCGGCAAGGAGGGCCTGGGCTGGACCGATGTCGCCAAGGTGTTCGCGGCGGCCGGCGGCGCCCTGCTCGACTCCGCGCTCGGCCTGCCGTTGCTGTTCTGCATCGGTGTGGCGATCGGCATGGCCAAGAAGGCGGACGGCTCGACGGCCCTGGCGGCCGTGGTCGGCTTCCTCGTCTACTACAAGGTCCTGCACGCCTTCCCGGAGAGCTGCAAGCCGCCGACGGTGCTGGTCAGCGACCAGTGCGTGGACTACTCCTCGGCGAAGGCGGCCAACGCGACGTACCAGAACCCGGGGGTGCTCGGCGGCATCCTGATCGGCCTGATGTCGGCCTGGCTGTGGGTGCGGTACCACCGCACCAGGCTGGTCGACTGGTTGGGCTTCTTCAACGGCCGCCGCCTGGTGCCGATGATCACCGCACTGGTCGGCATGCTGACCGCCGCGCTCGCGCTGTGGGTCTGGCCGCCGATCGGCCGCGGCCTGAACGACTTCTCGCAGAACCTCGCCGATCTCGGCGCGGGCGGCGCCGGCGTCTTCGGCCTGTTCAACCGCGCACTGCTGCTGATCGGCATGCACCAGTTGCTGAACACCTTCGTCTGGTTCCAGTTCGGGGAGTTCACCAAGGCCGACGGCACCGTCGTGCACGGCGACATCCCGCGATTCCTGGCGGGCGACCCGACGGCCGGCCAGTTCCAGTCCGGTTTCTTCCCCATCATGATGTTCGCGCTGCCCGCCGCCGCGCTCGCGATCGCCCACGCCGCCAAGCCGCACCGCCGCAAGGAGATCTACGGCCTGATGCTCTCGGTCGGCCTGACCTCCTTCGTCACCGGGGTCACCGAGCCGATCGAGTACTCCTTCGCCTACATCGCCCCGGCCCTGTACGGCGTGCACGCGCTGCTGACCGGCGCCTCGATGGCGGTCACCTGGGGGCTCGGGGTGCACGACGGCTTCAGCTTCTCGGCCGGCCTGACCGACTACGTGATCAACTGGGGGCTCGCCACCAAGCCGTGGCTGATCATCGTCATCGGACTCTGCTTCGCCGTGGTGTACTACGCGCTCTTCTGGTTCATCATCGTGAAATTCGACCTGAAAACACCGGGCCGCGAGGAGGAGAGCGAGGTCGAGGACGTCACCAAGGCCTGAATCCCGCTACCCCGCGCATCGCCCGCAAAGGCCTTCGGACCCGCCGGTCCGCGGGCCTTCGTCATTTCGGGAAAGGACTGAATTCCCGGTCCGACGGCCGCGGAAAAGATAATTCGGCCGCGATCCGGCTGCCCGGAGACGCTCCGGACCGCGCCCGACCGCGGGTGGGGGACGCCACATCCGGCACGTCCGCGACGCCACGGTCACTCTCAGCAGCCGTCACGCACGACCCGGAGCGGCGGGATCGTCCGGCGCGCCCCCCGGGCGCCCGTCCCGGCCCGGCGCCGCACGGCGACGGCGCTTTTTGTTGCGCAAATAGCCAAAATCCCAATCGCGGCTGAAATCATGATCGTCGTTCCGCGACTAGGTTTCGATTTCATAGCGCTTCCGGGCGGCGGTGCTTTCCGGGGTTCCCCGCCTTCTCCGCCCGTGCTACAAAACTGGTCTACACCACACGTGGTGTAGACCAGTTCGCGGTTCGGCCTCCTGTGCCTTCCCCCGACCGACCGCCATGCCGTTAGGAACCCACCCCCATGAGTCAGTCTGCGCAGGCACCGACGCCCGCCACGGCTCCGGCCACGCCAAGCCCCGCCAAGAAGTTCGGCCAGAACCTCCTCCAGGGTCTGCAGAAGATCGGTCGCAGCCTCCAGCTGCCGATCGCCGTGCTCCCCGCCGCCGGCCTGCTGCTGCGTCTCGGCCAGGACGACGTGTTCGGCAAGGACGGCCTCGGCTGGAACAAGGTCGCCTCGGTCTTCGCCACCGCCGGTGACGGCGTCTTCAGCAGCCTGCCGCTGCTGTTCGCGGTGGGCATCGCGATCGGCTTCGCCAAGAAGGCGGACGGCTCCACCGCCCTCGCCGCGCTGGTCGGCTTCCTGGTGTACAAGAACGTGCTCACCGCGTTCCCGGTCACCGAGGGCCACATCGAGGGCGACAAGTGGATCAAGCCGGTCTACCAGGACCCGGGCGTGCTGGGCGGCATCGTGATCGGCCTGCTGGCCGCCGTGCTGTGGCAGAAGTACCACCGCACCAGGCTGGTCGACTGGCTGGGCTTCTTCAACGGCCGCCGGCTCGTCCCGATCATCATGGCCTTCGTCGGCACCGGCGTCGGTGTGCTCTTCGCCCTGACCTGGGGCCCGGTCGGCGATGCCATCAAGAGCATGAACGACAGCCTGATCGGCGCCGGCGCGTTCGGCGCGGGTGCCTTCGGCCTGGTCAACCGCGGTCTGCTGCCGGTCGGCATGCACCAGTTCGTGAACTCCTTCGCCTGGTTCCAGACCGGTGACTTCACCCAGCCGGACGGCACCGTCGTCCACGGTGACCTGCACCGCTTCTTCGCCGGCGACCCGACCGCCGGGCAGTTCATGTCCGGCTTCTACCCGATCATGATGTTCGCGCTGCCCGCCGCCGCGCTGGCCATCGCCCACGCCGCCAAGCCGCACCGCCGCAAGGCCGTCACCGGCATGATGATGTCGCTGGCCCTGACCTCCTTCGTGACCGGTGTCACCGAGCCGATCGAGTTCGCCTTCGTCTTCATCGCCCCGGTCCTGTACGTCATCCACGCGCTGCTCACCGCGGTCTCGATGGCCGTCACCTGGGCCCTCGGCGTGCACGACGGCTTCACCTTCTCCGGCGGTCTGATCGACTACGCGCTGGCCTGGAACAAGGCCACCGACCCGTGGCTGATCATCCCGATCGGCCTGGTCTTCGCCGCGCTGTACTACTTCCTCTTCCGCTTCGCGATCACCAAGTTCGACCTCAAGACCCCGGGTCGCGAGGACGACGACGAGATCGAGGACGTGACCAAGGCCTGAGGCCCGTCCGTCCCCACCGTCGAGGCCCCGCCCGGCCGCTGCTCCCCCAGCGGCCGGGGTGGGGCCTTCGGCATGTCCGGCAGGTGGAAACAGCGGTTGACGAACCGACGGACCCCCTGGTCAACTGAAGCGGTGAACGCCTCGTGCCCGCTGGTCACCCGCAGCCACATCGACTTCGGTCGCGTGTGGTCCGCGGCGTGTCGCGGCTGAGCTGACCGTTCCCCCGCCGCCGCCCGGCTGACGTCCCGCCCGGCGCCGGTCCTCCTCCCCTTCCGCCCGCCCGGGCCCAGCCCGTCCACGGGCCGTCACCGCGCGGCCGCGCGCACCCGGGTGCCGACGGCCGCCCGCACGCGTCCCCACGTGTGCGCACGAGGAAAGTCAGGCTCGCCATGCCCCGCCAGTTGCACCTGTCCGCCGCCGTCGACGCCGCCACCGAACAGCCGGGTCGCCTCGACTCCGGGTACTACGCCGCCCTCGCCCGCCTCGCCGAGCGGGCCACCCTGGACTTCGTCACCCTCGACGACTCCTTCACCGCCGAACCGCGCCGCCCCGACGCGCTCGCCACCCTCGCCCGGATCGCCCCGCTGACCAGCCGGGTCGGACTGGTGCCCACCGTCACCACCACCCACACCGAGCCCTTCCACACCTCGATCTCGGTCAACACCCTGGACTGGGTGAGCGAGGGCCGGGCCGGCTGGCTGCTCGGCGTCTCCACCACCGAGGCCGAGGCAAGGGCCTTCGGCCGCCGCCCCGTCGCCCCCGAGGACGAACTGTGGGCCGAGGCGGCCGACGCCGCCGAGGTCGCCGCCCGGCTCTGGGACAGCTGGGAGGAGGACGCGGAGATCCGCGACACCGCCACCGGCCGCTTCATCGACCGCGACAAGCTGCATTACGTCGACTTCGAGGGCCGGCACTTCTCGGTCCGCGGCCCGTCCATCACCCCGCGTCCGCCACAGGGCCGCCCGGTGGTGGCCGTCCCGGTGGCCGCCGCCGACCTCGCCCGGAACGCCTCCCCGGGCGGGCGCGCCCGGGTGGCCACCGCGATCCGGTACGCCGACGTGGTGCTGCTCGACGCCCCCGACCGGGCCGCCCGACTGACCGCCGCCACCGAACTGCGGCTGCGCTCCGGCGAACACCTGCGCATCCTCGCCCGTCTCGACGCCGCCCTGCCCGACCGGGCCGCCGAGGAGCGGCTGCTCGCCGAACTCACCGCGACCGGCACCGGCGTG
The DNA here is from genome assembly GCF_042883685.1 of Kitasatospora sp. NPDC058190. Lineage (NCBI taxonomy): Bacteria > Bacillati > Actinomycetota > Actinomycetes > Kitasatosporales > Streptomycetaceae > Kitasatospora > Kitasatospora sp. NPDC058190. Next base: position 102,522 of record NZ_JBHVVI010000002.1, on the reverse strand, counting down.
GACGGCTTCCACCTCGCCCCCGCCGAACCCGAACGCGACCTGACCGCCGTCGCCGAGCGGATCGCCCCCGCCCTGCGCGCCACCGGGCTGCTGCGCACCGGGTACTCCGGCCGCACCCTGCGCGACCACCTCGGCCTGGCCCGCCCGGCCAGCCGCTACGCGGCCCCCGCCGACTACAAGAACGCCGGCACCGACAACGCCCGCACCGACAACGCCGGCTCCGAGAACGCCGGCTCCCCCGCCCTCGCCGAGGTGACCCGATGACGGACCGTCCGCTCAAGCAGATCCACCTCGCCGCGCACTTCCCCGGCGTCAACAACACCACGGTGTGGAGCGACCCGGCCTCCGGCAGCCACATCGAGTTCGCCTCCTTCCGGCACCTCGCGCAGACCGCCGAGCGCGGGAAGTTCGACTTCTTCTTCCTCGCCGAGGGCCTGCGGCTGCGCGAGACCAAGGGCCGCATCCACGACCTGGACGTGGTCGGCCGCCCCGAGTCGATCACGGTGCTGAACGCCCTGGCCGCCGTCACCGAACGGCTGGGCCTCGCCGCCACGGTGAACGCCACCTTCAACGAACCGTACGAACTCGCGCGCCGCTTCGCCTCCTTGGACCACCTCTCCGGCGGCCGCGCGGCCTGGAACGTGGTCACCTCCTCCGATGCCTTCACCGGCGAGAACTTCCGCCGCGGCGGCTACCTCGACCGCGCCGACCGCTACACCCGGGCCGCCGAATTCGTCCAGCTGGCGCGGGAGTTCTGGGACGCCGGGGAGCAGGCCGTCCGCCACCGCGGCCCGCAGTTCGAGGTCGAGGGCCGGCTCTCGCTGCCCCGCCCGCCGCAGGGCCACCCGGTCGTCATCCAGGCCGGCGACTCCGACGAGGGCCGGGAGTTCGCCGCCGCCACCGCCGACGTCGTCTTCAGCCGGCACTCCACCTTCGCCGACGGCCGGGCCTTCCACGCCGACGTCAAGCGCCGGCTGGCCGGGTACGGGCGCAAGCCGGACGAGCTGAAGATCATGCCCGCCGCCACCTTCGTCCTCGGCGACACCGACGCCGAGGCGGCCGAGCGGGCCGCCGAGGTCCGCCGGGCCCAGGTCGGGCCGCGCACCGCGCTCAACCACCTGGAGCAGGTCTGGGGCGTCGACCTCTCCGACCACGACCCGGACGGGCCGCTGCCCGCCTTCGACCCCGACCCGGACAGCGCGCTGGTCCAGGGCCGCGTCCGCATCCCGGACCCGGTGGGCACCGCCGAACGGTGGCGGGCGCTGGCCGCCGAGAAGGGGCTGAGCAGCCGCGAACTGGTCATCGAGGTGACCGGCCGGCAGTCCTTCATCGGCTCCCCCGCCACCGTCGCCGGGCAGATCGACCACTTCGTGCAGCAGGACGCGGCCGACGGCTTCATCCTGGTCCCGCACCTCACCCCGGGCGGGCTGGACGAGTTCGTCGACCGGGTCGTCCCGCTGCTCCAGGAGCGCGGGGTGTTCCGCACCGACTACACCGGCCCCACCCTGCGCGACCACCTCGGTCTGCCGGTGCCCGGACGGCGATAACGGCCCGACGGTCCCGGTCCGCCCGGACAGCGGGCGGACCGGGACCGGGAGCCGTCAGCCGGCGCGACGGCGGCGCCGGATCACCGCGAGCGCGCCGCCGCCGACGCCGAGCAGCACTGCCCCGGCGCCCGCGAACAGGCCGGTCCGGTCGCTGTCGGCTCCGGTGGAGGCCAGGTTGGCGTCCGCCGCCTGGGCGGCGGTCACCTCGGCGTTCACGCCGCCGTCGGCCGCCGGAACGGGCACGTTGGCCGACGGCGTGGACGTCGGCGCGGGCGTCGCGGCCGGGGCCTGGGTGACGTCACCCGCCGCGCGGACCGGCGCACCGGCGCCCGGCTTCTGCTTGGCCGAGGCGGCTGGGGTGTCGGTCGAGGTGTCGGCCGGGGCGGCCGCGGGAGCCGGGTCCTGGGCGGTCGGCTTCGGGGCGGTGGGGGCGACGACCTGCACGCTGGCGCCGGGCGAGCACATGGTGGTGCCCCGGAAGGGCAGGCCGTCGGCCTCGTTGACGAAGACGCAGGGGTTCAGCTCCGTCTTGCCGAGCGGGGTGTCGGCGGAGTAGCTGACCCGGACCCGCTTGGTCACCAGGCTGTCGGGCGCGGCCGAGGAGTTGCGGCCGTCCAGGTAGAAGCCCGCCGGCGGCTCCGCCTCGGTCGTGACCGCCGGCAGGGCGGTCCAGGTGCCGTCGTCGCCGCGGACCTCGACCTTGGCGTGCCGGTCCGCGAACAGCACGTTGCCCAGGTTGGTGTAGGCGGACGGCGTCGGGTTGCGCAGTACCGCGTCGAACTCGATCGGCGCACCGCCCGCGACGACCGTGGCCGGCACCTCGAGGAGGTGGTTGGAGATCGCCTTCACCTTGATCGTGTGGGTGTCGCTGACCGGCGGCTCGACCGGGTGGTCCAGCCGCCAGCCCTTGACCGCGGTTCGGAAGGTGAGGACCGGGCCGACGCCGCCGTTGCCGGCTCCGTTGTGCGGCTCGCCCATGGGGGCACCGAGGCGCAGACGGACGTCCGTCCCGCCCGGCGGGATGACGAGCTTGTCGGTGGTGCCCGAGTAGACGACCTTGTCCGCCTCGGTGTGCGCCTGCAGCTCCACGCTCTCCCAGCCTCCGAGGAGCTCGTTGCCGTAGTCGAGGCTCAGGGCGTGCGGCGGCGCCCCGGCCGGGGTCTCGATCGAGAGCTCCAGCACGACGCCGAAGCCCTGGTCCCCCGGGTTGGCGATCGTCTCGGTGAACTCCACCGGCCCGCCCGCGGCGCCGATCACGGCCGGGGTGTGGACGGTGAGGCTGAGCGGCCCGGCGTCCGCGAAGGCCGGGACGGCGGTCACGGCGCCGCCGGCGACCAGCGCGGCGGTGAGTGCGACCGCCGGCACGAGGCGGCGGGTCTGACGCAGGGCGCGGTTGATCTTGCGCATGGGAATCCCCCCTGGATTTCCGCTCCGGAGCGGCACGGCCGCGTCCGGGCAGCACAAAGCAAGCCTGGTGTTGACTGGTGTGATCGTGGTCGCGCCTGACCGGCCGACCGGTGCGAGCGGCTTCCCCCGCTCACTTACAAGGACGTGTGGGGGGCCGGGGGGTTGCAGGTCGATTCCGAGAATTTTTCCGGGCCTCCGGGGAGCCCCGCTGACCTGGTCAGATCTCGTAGACCGCGCCGGCTCGGGCCAGCTCGACCGGGCCGGTGTACGCGGCGGCGGCATCGCGGCGGTTGCGCTCGGCGTCGGTCCACGGCGGGATGTGGGTGAGGACGAGCCGGCGGGCCCGGGCGGCGGTGGCGTGCTCGCCGGCCTCCCGGCCGTTGAGGTGGACGGCCCGGTAGGTGTCGCGGCCGTCCTGGTACGCGGCCTCGCAGAGGAACAGGTCGGTGTCGCGGGCGAGTTCGACGAGTTCGGGGCTCTCCCCGGTGTCGCCGGAGTAGACCAGCGAACGGCCGGCGTGCTCCAGCCGGAAGGCGAAGGCGTCGACGGGGTGGTTGACCTGGGCTACGGAGACCCGGAAGGGTCCGAGCTCGAAGCTGCCGGGGGTGACGGTGCGGAACTCGAACACCTCCTTCATCCCGGGGTTCTCCGGCATGTCGTACGCCCGGGCGAGCCGCTCGGCGGTGCCGGCCGGGCCGTACACCGGCAGGAGGTCGGGGCAGCCCTCGACGCGGTAGTTGCGGGCGACCCAGTAGGCGCACAGGTCGACGCAGTGGTCCGCGTGCAGGTGGCTGAGCAGGACGGCGTCGACCTCGTAGATGCTGGTGTACTTCTGCAGCGCGCCGAGCGCGCCGTTGCCGAGGTCGATCACCACGCGGTAGCCGTCGGCCTCGACCAGGTAGCTGGAGCAGGACGAGTCGGCGGACGGGAAGCTCCCCGAGCACCCCACCACGGTCAGTTTCATCCGAGCCCCTCCGCCCCGACACGTCCCGGCTGCTGCTGGAAAACGGCATGGAAAACAGCATGGAAAACGGCAGGCCGGGCCGGTGGACCGGCCGGTAGCACTGCGTTGGTGTGTCGAGGGTAAGGGCGGAGCGGCACTTTGCCCCCGTCCCCGTGCCGGGCTGTGGCTGGAATCACCAAAACGCGGGGGAGGCGACGGGGGCCGCGGATCAGCGGTGCCGGGGGCGGTTGCGGGCCCAGGCGCGGACGGTGTCGGGGTACCAGCGGGGGTGGCCGCTGCCGTCGATCACATCGGGGTCGGGCAGCAGCCCGTGCCGGCGGTAGTTGCGGACGGTTTCGGGCTGGACGTTGATGTGCCGGGCGATCTCGGCGTACGACCACAGTTCATCGCTTGTCACGAGGGCACCTCCGGGGGGACGGGGGCGGACGTTCGTGAGGCAGCCTTACCGGGCGGCACCGGGGCGTTCACGGCAGAACGGGCGCTGTGGCAGTTTCGTGACGAACCGGGAGCGATGTGCGGACAAATGCTCAATTGTCACAGTCGCCACGGTGGTGGCGTTCACCGTCGGCCCGGTACGGTTCGCCGCATGAATGGCATGACGGGAATCTGGCCGGTCCTGGCGGTGGCGGGCTTCGCCGCGGTGGCGGCCGTCGCGGCGGTGCTGGTGAAGCGCACCCGCCCGGCCCCGCGCCCGGCCGGGCCGACCGGTCCACGGCCGCGCCCGAGCACCCGGGACAGCCCGGAGCCGCAGGAGATCTGGTGGGCGCAGGTGCCGTTCGAGGACGGCCCCGGCTCCAAGGACCGCCCCTGCCTGGTGCTGCGGGTGCACGGCCGGACCGCCACCGTCGCGAAGATCACCAGCAAGCACCACGCCGAGCGACCGGGCGTCCTGCCGCTGCCGCCCGGTTCGGTGGGTGACCGGCAGGGCCGGACCAGCTGGCTGGAGACCGACGAGCTGCGCGAGGTGCCGCTGTCGGCGTTCCGCCGCCGGGCCGGCACGGTCGACCGCCAGGTCTGGGCCCGGGCGCAGAAGTCGCTGCAGCGCTAGGCCCAGAGCTGGCCCTGCAGCGCCTCGACCGCCGCCTCGGTGGACTCGGCGGTGTAGATGCCGGTGGACAGGTACTTCCAGCCGCCGTCGGCGACCACGAAGACGATGTCCGCGCGTTCCCCGGCGGCCGCCGCCTTGCGGCCGACGCCGATCGCGGCGTGCAGGATGGCGCCGGTCGAGACGCCCGCGAAGATGCCCTCCTGCTGGAGGAGTTCACGGGTGCGGCGGACGGCGTCCGCGGAGCCGACCGAGAAGCGGGTGGTGAGCACCTCGGCGTCGTACAGCTCGGGGACGAAGCCCTCGTCGAGGTTGCGCAGCCCGTACACCAGGTCGTCGTAGCGTGGCTCGGCGGCGACGATCCGCACGCCGGGGACCTTCTCGCGCAGGAAGCGGCCGACGCCCATCAGGGTGCCGGTGGTGCCGAGGCCGGCCACGAAGTGGGTGACGGTCGGCAGGTCGGCGAGGATCTCGGGCCCGGTGGTGGCGTAGTGGGCGCCCGCGTTGTCGGGGTTGCCGTACTGGTAGAGCATCACCCAGTCGGGGTGCTCGGCGGCGATCTCCTTGGCGATCCGGACGGCGGTGTTGGAGCCGCCGGCGGCCGGGGAGGAGATGATCTCGGCGCCCCACATCCGGAGCAGTTCGCGTCGTTCCTCGCTGGTGTTCTCGGGCATCACGCAGACCATCCGGTAGCCCTTGAGCTTGGCGGCCATGGCGAGCGAGATGCCGGTGTTGCCGCTGGTGGGCTCCAGGATGGTGCAGCCCGGGGTGAGTCGGCCGTCGGCCTCGGCGCGTTCGATCATGTGCAGCGCCGGGCGGTCCTTGATCGAACCGGTGGGGTTGCGGTCCTCCAGCTTGGCCCAGAGGCTCACCAGGCCCTCGGCGTTGCCGGGGACGGCGGCGGACAGCCGCGGCAGGCGGACCAGCGGGGTGTTGCCGACGGCTTCGAGCGGACTGTCGTATCGCAAGGGAGGCCTCCGGCCACGGCGGTGCGGGTGAAGAGGGGTGGCTCCCCCGCCACCGGGCGGGGGAGCCGGGAGATCAGCGGGCGCCGCCGGCCACTGCGGGCAGGATGGTGACGCTGTCGCCGTCGGCGAGGGCGGTGGAGATGCCCTCCAGGAACCGGACGTCCTCGTCGTTCAGGTAGACGTTGACGAAGCGTCGCAGCTCGCCGCCGTCGACCAGGCGGGCGGCGATGCCCGGGTGGCGGGCGTCGAGGTCGGCGAAGAGTTCCCCGAGGTTGCTGCCGTTGCCCTCGACGGCCTTGGCGCCGTCGGTGTAGGTGCGGAGGATGGTCGGGATGCGGACCTCGATGGCCATGGGTGCGCTCCTGTGCGAGTCGGGTGGAGTGGGTGGGCCGCGCCGGGCGCGGCCGGGCGGACGGTGCCCGGGGCGCGGCACCGCCGGTTCGGCGGCGGGCCCGGGGTGGGGCGGGGCGGCTCTCAGCGCGAGCGCGCGGGCGTGCCGGGACAGATCGCGCCGGCGTGCCGGCACAGGTCGATGTGCAGGCGCGCCACGAGGCGGGTGCCCGGGGCCTGGTTGCTCACATCGACGGAACGCATGGGCTCATCGTATAGATTCCCGGGCCCGCTCCGACATGCCTGTCTCGGGATCCGGATGTTCCGGTATCCGATGCTGAGACCTGGCCGGAATCAAACGGGCCCGCCGACCGCTCGCGGAGGGTCGGCGGGCCGCGCCCAGGTGGGTGCTGGTCAAGCCTGGTAGGCCTCGACGACCTGGACGTCTTCCTCTGTGATCTCGCCGTCCACGATGCGGAACGAACGGAACTGGTAGGGGTCGTCCTCGCCGTTGCCGTCGGCTGTGGAGACCAGGACGTAGTGGGCGAACGGCTCGGAGGCGTAGCTCACGTCGGTGCGCGAGGGGTAGGCCTCGGTGGCGGTGTGGGAGTGGTAGACGACGACGGGCTCCTCGTCCCGGTCGTCCATCTCGCGGTAGAGCTTGAGCAGGTCGCCCGAGTCGAACTCGTAGAAGGTGGGCGAGCGGGCGGCGTTGAGCATCGGGATGAACCGCTCGGGCCGGCCACTGCCGGCCGGTCCGGCGACCACGCCGCAGGCCTCGTCCGGGTGGTCGGCGCGGGCGTGGGCCACGATCCGGTCGCGGAGTTCTCGGGTGATGGTCAGCATGTGGTCAGGATAGACACGCCCCGGCAAGTGTCCGCCGGGGCGTCCGAGGCTCGGTCAGTGGGTGTCCACGTTTCCGTTGCGGGCGTGCAGGTGGTCGTGGGCGTGGGCGTGGACCGCCTGCGGGTTGCGGCGCTTGAGCACCTGGTAGCCGATCACCAGCAGCACGGCCCAGCCGGGGAAGACGTACAGCGAGATCCGGTTGTCCTCGTCCAGGCCGATCAGCACCACGACCAGGGCCAGGAAGGCGAGCGCGGCCCAGCTGACCCAGACGCCGCCGGGGGCCTTGAAGGTGGGCGGGGGCAGGTGCCCGCCCTTCCAGGCCTTGCGGTAGCGGATCTGGGAGACCAGGATCATCGCCCAGGTCCACAGGCCGCAGACCGTGGCGACCGAGGTGATGTACTCGAACGCCCGTGCCGGGACGAGGTAGTTGAGCACCACGCCGGCGCCCATCAGCAGGCAGGAGACGGTGATCGCGAAGGCCGGGGTGCGGCGGGTGTTGAGCTTGGTGAGCTGTCCGGGAGCCTGGCCGCGCAGGGCGAGGTCGCGCAGCATGCGGCCGGTGGAGTACATCCCGGAGTTGCAGGAGGAGAGCGCCGCGGTGAGCACCACGAAGTTGATGATGCCGGCCGCCGCCGGGATGCCGATCTTGCCGAAGGCGGCGACGAACGGGCTGACGCCGGGCTGGAACTCCCGCCACGGCACCAGCGAGAGGATGACCACCAGGGCGCCGATGTAGAACAGCGCGATGCGCCAGGGCAGGGTGTTGATGGCGCGCGGCAGGGTCTTCTCGGGGTTCTCGCTCTCGCCCGCGGTGACGCCGACGAGTTCGACGCCGAGGTAGGCGAACATGACGATCTGCAGGGTCATCACCGTGGCGCCGATGCCCTTGGGGAAGAAGCCGCCGTCCTGCCACAGGTGGGTGATCGACGCGGTGTCACCGGCCTTGCTGAAGCCGAGGGTCAGCACGCCGATGCCGATCAGGATCATGCCGATGATGGCGGTGACCTTGACCATGGAGAACCAGAACTCGATCTCGCCGAACAGCTTCACCGAGATCAGGTTGGCCGCGTAGAGGATGACCAGGAAGGTCAGCGCGCTGGCCCACTGCGGGATGTCCGGCGCCCAGAACTTGACGTACACGGCGGCGGCGGTGGTCTCCGCCATGCCGGTGACGACCCAGAACAGCCAGTACGTCCAGCCGGTGACGTAACCGGCGAAGGGGCCGAGGAACTCCCGGGCGTACTCGGCGAAGCTGCCGGAGACCGGGCGGTAGGTGAGCAGTTCGCCGAGGGCCCGCATGATCGCGAAGATCACCAGGCCGGCCACGGCGTAGGACAGGATCAGGCTCGGGCCGGACTTGGAGATCGCGGTGCCGGCGCCGAGGAAGAGACCGGTGCCGATCGCTCCGCCGATCGCGATCATCTGGATCTGGCGGCTGCCGAGTCCCCGCTCGTAGCCCTCCTCGTCCGGTTCCTCGTCGACCACCTGGTCGTAGATCTGCTCGGCCATGGTCACCGTCCTGGGTGGGTCTCGTGGGTGGGGAGAAGTCGTACCACGCAGGGTCCGGATAGCGGTGTTCATCTGAGCGATATTTGAGCATGACCTGTTACGGTTCGCCCGATTTCAACAAGAATGCCCCGGTCGATCGTCCACATGCTGGACGGAACGGCCGGGGCTTGCCCGAAAGCGGGCAGGATTGCCCGGGAAGGCGGACGAAACGGGTCCGCCGTCAGTCGGTGATCGCCTCCAGCAGCGACTCCTGGAGCGCCCCCAGCCACAGGTAGGCCATCACCAGCGGCTTGCGCTCGTCACCGTCCGGCAGCCCGTAGAGGCCCTGCTCGTCGTCCTCGGTGACCTCGAGCCGCACCCCGAGGGTCAGCCGCAGGTCGTTGAGCGCGCCCAGCCAGCGCAGGCAGTCGGCGGCGGGCAGCTTGAGCACCCCGGCGCCGCCGAGGCCGTCCAGCGCCCGGACCACCTGCAGCGCGTCGTCCCGCTTGCGGGCCCGCAGGTCGAGCTCGGTGTAGCGGCGGTACTCTCCGGAGGCGGCCGCCACCTCGACGTCGTCCGGCGTCCCCGGCTCGCCGTAGGCGTTCGGGAACAGCCGGGCCAGTGCCGGGTCGGCGGGGGCCTCGGTCGGGCCCTCGGCGAACAGCGCGGCCAGCGGGTCACCGCCGCCGTCACCGCCCGGGCCGGGGCCGATCAGCTCCAGCATCTGCACTTCCAGCGAGCGCAGGATGGAGGCCTCCACCTCGTCCAGCGCGATCGCCGCGCCGCCATCGCCGATGCTCTCGAACAACCCAGCCATCTGTATCGGTCAGCCCGTCTTCGTCGTCTTCGTCGTCTTCGGCCGCGCCGCCGGACCGGCGGCCGGTCAGTCGTATGTGTGCCGGTGCGCACCCGGTCGCACGCGTGCCGACCTGCGCCCGGGCGGGGTCAGTCGTGCTGGAGCGTCGCCCAGAGGCCGTAGCCGTGCATCGCCTGGACGTCGCGCTCCATCTCCTCGCGCGAACCGCTGGAGACCACCGCCCGGCCCTTGGTGTGCACGTCCATCATCAGCTTCCGGGCCTTGTCCTTCGGGAAGCCGAAGTAGGCCTGGAAGACGTACTGGACATAGCTCATCAGGTTGACCGGGTCGTTGTGCACGATGGTCACCCAGGGCGTGTCCGGCTCGGTCACCGGCTGCCCTTCGACCTCCGGGCGCTCGATCTCCACGGGCGCGACACTCACCGGCGGGCCTCCTCGTTGCACGCTCGTCCGTAATCCCTCAAGCCCCATGCTGCCATCCGGGGGACACCCGGGCGATTCCGGCCCGGGCCGTCGCACGAGAAATCGTCACTTTGACGCTAAGTGGTAGTAGCATCATCCTCATGGACGCCACTTCAGTGCGCGCGGCCGGGTCGACCGCGCTCCTCACCGACCGCTACGAGCTCACCATGCTGCAGGCCGCCCTGCGCAGCGGGGCCGCGCACCGCCGCTCCGTCTTCGAGGTGTTCACCCGCCGCCTGCCCGGCGGCCGCCGCTACGGCGTCCTGGCCGGCACCGGCCGGGTGCTGGACGCCGTGGAGAACTTCCGTTTCAGCAGCGCCCAGTTGGACTGGCTGGCCGACCAGGGCGTGGTCGAGGACGACACCCTGCGCTTCCTCGCCGACTACCGCTTCCGCGGCGACATCCACGGCTACCCCGAGGGCGAGGTCTACTTCCCCGGCTCGCCGGTGCTCACCGTGGAGGGCAGCTTCGCCGAGGCGGTGATCCTGGAGACGGTGATCCTGTCGATCCTCAACTACGACTCCGCGATCGCGGCCGCCGCCTCCCGGATGACCGCCGCCGCCGGCGGCCGTCCGGTGATCGAGATGGGTGCCCGCCGGGCGCACGAGCAGGCCGCCGTCGCCGCCGCCCGGGCCGCCTACATCGCCGGCTTCGCCGCCACCTCCGACCTGGAGGCCGGCTTCACCCACGGCATCCCGACCACCGGCACCTCCGCCCACGCCTTCACCCTGGTGCACGACAGCGAGCGGGACGCCTTCCAGGCCCAGATCGCCTCGATGGGCAAGGGCACCACGCTGCTGGTCGACACCTTCGACCTGCACGAAGCGGTCCGCACGGCCGTCGAGGTGGCCGGCCCCGAGCTGGGCGCGGTTCGGATCGACTCCGGCGACCTCACCCTGCTGGCCCACCGGGTCCGCCGCCAACTGGACGAGCTCGGCGCCGAGAAGACCCGGATCATCGTCACCTCGGACCTGGACGAGTACGCGATCGCCGCCCTGGCCGCCGCCCCGGTGGACGGCTACGGCGTCGGCACCAGCCTGGTCACCGGCAGCGGCCACCCGACCTGCGCCATGGTCTACAAGCTGGTCGCCCGCGCCGAGACCGAGGACGGCCCGCTGGTGCCGGTGGCCAAGCGCGCGGCCGGCGGCAAGACCAGCATCGGCGGCCGCAAGTGGGCCGCCCGCCGGCCCGACGCCGAGGGCGTGGCCGAGGCCGAGGTGATCGGCACCGGCGCGGTCCCGGACGAGCTTCGGCCGCACCTGGTGCAGGTGCCGCTGGTGCTGGGCGGCGAGACGGTCGGCCGCGAGCCGCTGAGCGCCGCCCGCGAGCGGCACGTCCGGGCCCGGGCGGCGCTGCCGCTGTCGGCCACTCAGCTCTCCAAGGGCGATCCGGTCATCCCCAGCGAGCTGATCGACTGACCCCGGCCGGGCCGGATCCACGCGGACCAGCGGTGGGTCCGGAGGCCTTCCGCCCCCGCGCGCCACTCCCTAGAGTCAGCCGTAGAGTTCCCCTGGAATCCTCCAGAGCCGCCGAGGCTCCCCACCACCGGGGCACACCGCCCCCACATCCGAGGATGCGAGCCATGCACCGGGCACTGATCGTCGTCGACGTGCAGAACGACTTCTGCGAGGGCGGCAGTCTGGCCGTCGCCGGCGGCGCCGAGGTGGCCGCCGCCATCACCGATCTGATCGCCGAGTCCTCCCCCGGCTACCAGCACATCCTCGCCACCCGGGACCACCACATCGACCCGGGCGAGCACTTCTCGGCCGAGCCGGACTACGTCTCCAGCTGGCCCGTGCACTGCGTGGCCGGCACCGAAGGCGTCGGCTTCCACCCCAACTTCGCGCCCGCCGTGATCTCCGGCGCGGTCGAGGCGGTGTTCGACAAGGGCGCCTACTCGGCGGCCTACAGCGGCTTCGAGGGACTGGACGAGAACGCCCGCGGCCCGGTGGAGTGGCTGCGCGAACGGCAGGTCGACGAGGTCGACGTGGTCGGCATCGCCACCGACCACTGCGTCCGGGCCACCGCCCTGGACGCCGCGCGGGCCGGCTTCACCACCCGGGTGCTGCTCGACCTCACCGCCGGGGTGGCGCCGAAGACCACCGCCGCCGCGCTGGACGAACTGCGGGCGGCCGGGGTCGAGCTGATCGGCACGCCGGTGGTCCGGTCGTAGGTCCGGTGGGCACGGGCGGCGTTCAGACCACCAGCAGTTCCACCACGTCCGTCCCACCGACCCGGTAGGCCTCGCGCAGTTCGCCGCCGACCGCCTCCGGGTCGGCGGCCAGCCGGGTGCCGGAGACGTACACCACCCGGATGCCCAGGTACTCCATCCGGTGCTGGCCGCCGCGCACCCAGGCGGCCTCGCCCTCGCTGACGCAACGCAGGTCCGAGTCCACCTCCACCGCGACGCCGCGCTCCGGCCAGTAGAGGTCCGGGACGGCGATGTACGTGCCGCCGCGCATCCGCAGCTCGGGGGAGCTCAGCGGGGCGGGCAGCAGCCACTCGTCCACCAGTCGGCCGACCTGATCCAGCACCAGGTCCCGCTCACCGGCGAGGAGTTCGTCCAGCGCCGCGCGCACCCGCGGCTCGCCGGTCAGCCCGGAGTCGATCAGCTCATCGGCCAACTCCCTTACCGTGCAGCAATTCTCCGGGCGGGCGACGGCCTCCCGCAGCACCTCGCGCACCGGCGCCGGGGTGCCCGGGTCGGCCGTCCACTCGCACAGCGCGTCCGCGACCGCCCGGGCCACCGGTGCGCAGGCCAGGCCGTGCACCGAGCGGGCCACCAACTCCCGTTCGGTGCGCCGGATCCGCACCTCGCCGGCGTCCTTGAGCCGGCGCTGGCGGGGCACCAGGACGTCCACCCCTGTCACCGCGGGCAGCCGGGGCACGGCGGCGAAGCCGTACAGCGCCAGTGCGGCGGCCCCGGTGATCACCGCGCCCTCGCGGCGGCCCTCCTCCCGGCCGTTCTGCGCCGCGTACAGCAGCGCGGCCCACATCCGCTGCTCCGGGGTGGGCTCGCCGGACTGCAGCAGGTAGACCCGGGGCAGCAGCCGCTGCCAGGGGCCGCCCCGGCGGCAGTGCCCGGTGACGACCCGGGCCGGCACGCCGCGGGCGCGCAGCTGGCTCGCGGTGACGACGTTCTGCTGACGCTTCGCCAGTTCCTCCAGGGACGGCGGCGCCGAGGGAATCCGGTAGCTCATGCGCCCGCCTCGCTTCGCTCGCTCATGCGCACCCCTTGATGGTTCGCTCAGTGCGTTCGCTCAGTGCGTTCGCTCATGCCGCCACCATCCCCAACCCCCGCCGCTCACGAGTCGCAGCCTGACGCACTGTTACGCAACCGTCGCCAAACCGGGATCAGCCTGCACTAAAGTCCCCATACCCTCACTCATTTGGAGTAAATGACGCTCATATGGCTATCGGATCTGATCGAAAACGATCGCCGACCTGGTCGCCTGACCCAGAGTGATCAAGGGCATACGGCGAGGGACCCTCAGCGCGTCAATCCCGCCCCGGGGATTGCCTAGGCTTACGTCATGTCACGTGACGAGACCGCCGGCCTCCGCGCGGCCCAGCTCCGCCTCGGCCGCCTGCCCGGATACGTCCGCCGCCCGGACCCGGCCCGCCGCAGCGGTGAGAAGGGCCATACGTACAAGAAGGGCTGGGAGGTCCGCTTCACCGCCCGCAGCGAGGCGGAGATAGCCGAGATCCGCGACCTGGTGGTCGCCGCCGGGTTCGCGCCGGCCAGACCCTTCTTCAAGGGACACCAGCTCATCCAGCCGGTCTACGGCATAGCGGCCGTGCAGGCCTATCTGGCCGCTAGACAGGCGGCCGAGGAACACGCCGAGCGGGTCGCGCTCGGCCGGCGCCGGCGGGCGGCGGGGGCGCACTCCGGTGCGGCCCACGCGGTTGGCGGGCACACCGCCGGGGGGCATGCGGCCGGCGGACATGCCGTCGGCGGACCAGGCAGTGCCGGCGGCCCCTGCGCTTCCGGTGCTCCCGGCGTTTCCAGCGCTTCCGGCGCTTCCGGCACTCACCGGTGCGAGCGAGAGGAGGCCGCCGCGGCGGCCCAGTTGGCCCGGCGGACGGCCCTTGGGGCATTTCCCGCCCAGGTCGAACGCGGCAACACCGCCGACGACCGGATCGCCCCCTCGGAGGCCCGTACGAGCTCCTGACCGGGCGGCCCCGCACCGCCCCGCCCCGCGCCCCGGTTGCCGCAGGCCGCCGGGGCGCGCGATCGCCGTAACCCGCCCCCGCCCACCGGTACCCGCCCCGACGCAACACCCGCCGTGAGTGCGGTTGCGCGGATGGTTGTGCGGCCGCGACTTCGCGCCGTGGGCGTGGACGCCGGACCCGGCAGGCCCTACGGTGGCACCTCAACTGCCCTGCAGCACCTCCCCTCATACACCCTCTGACCAGCCGCGACACGCTCGCGCCTACGTCCCCCCGCACCATTGCGCAGCACTCCCGGGACCGGTCGCGACCGGCCCTCGCCCGACCTCGCCCGGCAGTACCGCCGCCGCGCCGCACCGACTGCCGCCGGAACCGGCCGAGCGGCGGCGGGTTCCGGGCATTCCATCAGATTGGTCACCCAGCGCACCGAGGGCCTACCGTAGAGTGAGCACAGATGATCGACCGTCAGAAACCCATCTCCCTTTCCGAGAAGACGAGATGACCAACCGTCACACGAGCGCCGCCGGGCCTCCCCCCGAGCCCGGCGAACCGGAGGACGTACCACTGGAATTCGCGGCCTTCTGCGAACTCCACCGCCCCCGGTACCTCAGCTACGCCCGGGTGTGGCTGGCCGAGCACGGCGACGCGGCCGCCGCCGTGCAGCAGGCCTTCGCGGAAATCGCCGTCCAGTGGCGGGAGTTACTGACCAGCCACAACCCGACCGCGCTGGCCTGGCAGATCCTGCGCGGCACCGTCGCGGAGCACACCCGACAGGTGCCCGTCGTCCCGGACCGCCACCCCGCCGACGACGACCTGGCGATCCTCCACTACGTCGTCGGCCTCGCCGCACCCGAGATCGCCGACGTCATCGGCACCGACACCGCCAGCGTGGCCGGGCGGCTGCGGCGCACCATGCTGCACGAGGCCTCCGGTTGGTGACCCCGCCCGCCCCCGGGGGCCTCAGACCCGCTCGCCCGTCACGTCGTACAGGTGGTGCACCGGGTCGTGGATCAGGTAGCGGGCGAAGGACTCGACCGTGAACCGCGCCCCGTCGCTGCGGTTCCCGGTCCGCCGCCACTGCTCCCCCGCCACCGCGTCGAACGCCGTCGCCAGAGCCTCGGCGGCCTCCGCCAGCTCCCCGGCCACCACCTGCGGTTGCTGCTCCCAGTAGCGCTCGGCGGCCGCCGTCTCGTCCTGGTTCCAGTTGGGGAACAGCGGGCCGTCCTGGTCCAGCATCAGGTTCAGCCGGACGAGGAACAGCCGGAAGACGTCCCGGACGTGGCAGGCGTACTCCAGGTCCGACCAGACCTCCGGGGACGGACGGCGCCGCAGCCCCTCGCCGTCGCCGGCCAGCACCGTCAGCCAGCCGTGCGCGTTCGCCCGGACCATCGCGGCGACGTCCGTGGCGGCCACCGCCGGGGTGTCCAACCCGCAGTCGGGGCACGGGCGTTCCAGGACCCAGGTCCAGTCCTTGGTGTCGGGGACGATCGCGTCGGCGGGGCTCAGGGCGTTCTCGGAAGTGCTCATGCGCCCAGCATGGCGCCCGCCCGGACCACCCCACCAGCGGCATGGGCGCCAGCGACCGCCGAATTACTGCCAGGGTGCCCCGCCCCACCGGGCCCGCAGGTCAGTGCCCTTGGCGCTCGTACTCCAGCCGGGCCGCCAGCAGGCTGTCCAGGTTCTCGCGGCTCCACTCGCACACCGCGTCCATCGGCCCGAGCAGCGTGCGGCCCAGCGACGTCAGCGCGTACTCCACCCGCGGCGGGTTCTCGGCGTACTCGGTCCGGGCCACCACGCCGTCCTGCTCCATCGAACGCAGCGACTCCGCCAGCACCTTGGCGGTGATGCCGCTCAACGGGACCCGCAGCTCGGAGAAGCGGCGCGGGCCGTCCTCCAGGCAGCGGATGATCTTCCAGGCCCACTTGCGGCTGCCCAGCACCGGCACCGACTGCACCGGGCAGTCGGCCGGGAAGAAGTCCGCCGACAACGGCGAGAGACTGGTCTGCGTCATACCCCCGACGGTACCCGCCGGCGGTCGGTACCGTTGAAGTAACCGGCACCCTCCGGTCTACCGTCCCGGCAGCGGCGGGCGAACCAGCCCGCCCCACCGGACAGGAGACCGCCATGACCAGCACCACCACCGACCGGCCGCACCGCTCGGACGTCATCGTCTACGGCGCGGGCGGGCAGGTCGGCCGCGCCGTCGTCATCGAGGCCCGCAGGCGCGGCCTCACCGTCACCGCCGCCGTCCGCGACCCCGAACGCCACGCCGACCTCGCCGGGGAGGGAGTCACCCTGCTGCGCTGCGACGTCACCGACCCGGCCGCCGTCGCCGCCACCGCCCCAGGGCACACGGCAGCCGTCAGCTCCGTCTACACCCCCGACACCCCCTCCGCCGAGTTCTACCGCGCCGCCACCACCGCACTCGTCACCGGCCTCGACCGGGCGGACGTCCGACGACTCGTCAGCGTCGGCGTCGCCACCACCCTGGAGACCGCCCCCGGTGTCGCCGTCCACGACGACCCCGAATTCCCCGAGGCGTACCGCACCTTCTCCCTCGGCCACTCCGCCGCCCTCGACCTGCTGCGCGACTCCCCCGCCACCCTCGACTGGGTCGTCGTCACCCCGCCGATGGACCTCGACCGCACCGCCCCCGGCACCGGCCGCTACCGCGTCGGCGGTCCCCAGGTCCTCGGCCCCCGCATCGCCCAGGCCGACCTCGCCGTCGCCGTCATCGACGAACTCACCGCCCCGGCCCACCACCGGCAGCAGATCGCCGTCGCCGAATAGCTCCCCACAAGAACAATTCCCTGCACGAACGGGTATCGGCGGGCATCCTGGACACCATGCCCGCCGACCTCTCCGCCCTCGCGGTCAAACCCACCCTGCACGGCCCCACCATCCGGCTCGTCCCCCTGGACGCCCGGCACACCGAGCCGATGTGGAAGCTCTGCACCGACCGGGAGACCAACCGACTCACCGGCACCCGGGCGGTCTTCACCCGCGACCGGATCGAGGACTGGTGCACCACCCGCCCCGACCAGCCCGACCGGCTCGACCTCGCGTTCGAAGACCCCGCCACCGGCCGCGGCATTGGCACCGAAACCACCCTCCTGGTCCTGCGCCACGCCTTCGAGACCGTCCGCCTCCACCGCGTTCACCTCGACGTCTACGAGTACAACGAACGCGCCGTCCACGCCTACCGGAAGGCCGGCTTCACCCTCGCAGGCCGCGCCCGCCAGGCCCACCACTGGGACGACCGCTACTGGGTCTCATCGCAGTGCACCGGGCTTCGGCCCGGTGGTGAAGCGATTGTGAGTCCTGTTCCGAGCTGTACTGACGCGTGCTCTCGCGCTGTTGTCAGTGCTGCCCGATAGGTTGGTCGTCGTGCAACTTCGGCACTCGTTCCGCGTGTACCCGAACGGGCCTCAGCGCTCCGCGCTGGCGAGGGCGTTCGGGTGTGCTCGGGTGGTCTTCAACGACGCGCTTCGCGTCCGCGAGGACGCCCGTGCCAACGGGCTGCCGTTCGTCACCTCCGGCGGGTTGTCCACGAGGCTCACGGCCTCGAAGGGGACACCGGAGCGTGGATGGCTCCGCGAGGTGTCCTCGGTGGTGCTGCAACAGTCGTTGCGGGATCTGGATGCCGCGTACCGGAACTTCTTCGATGGGTTGAAGGGCAAGCGCCCGAAGACGGGACCGCCCCGGTTCAAGTCCCGGAAGGACACCCGGCAGGCGATCCGTTTCACCGCGAACGCCCGGTGGAGGATCACCCCGGGCGGGGACCTGTCCCTGCCGAAGATCGGCGACGTACGGGTGAAGTGGTCCCGTGTCCTGCCGTCGGTGCCGTCCACGGTGACGGTGATCAAGGACAGCGCGGGCCGGTACTTCGCGTCGTTCGTCGTGGAGACCGAACCCGGGATCCTGCCCGAGACCGAGCCGACGGTCGGTCTCGATCTCGGGCTCGGGCACTTCGCCGTCCTCTCCGACGGCACGAAGATCGACAGCCCGCGCTTCCTGCGGCGTGCCGAGAAGCGTCTCAAGCGCGCCCAACAGGCTCTGTCCCGCAAGGAGCGGGGCAGCAACAACCGGACCAGGGCCCGCGTCAAGGTCGCCAAGGCACACGCCAAGGTGGCCGACGCCCGGCGGGAGTTCCACCACCAGCTCTCCACCCGGCTGATGTGCGACAACCAAGCCATCGCGGTGGAGGACCTGGCGGTCAAGGGACTCGCCCGCACCCGGCTGGCCAAGTCCGTGAACGACGCCGGATGGTCGGCGTTCGTGAGCATGCTGGAGTACAAGGCCACGAAGTTCGGTCGGCCCTGATCAGGATCGGCCGGTTCGAGCCCACCAGCCAGGTGTGCTCGACCTGCGGTGTCAAGGACGGCCCCAAGCCAACATCGCCAAGGCCGCCGGACTGGCGGTGACAGCCTGTCGAGCGCAGGTAAGACCGGGACCCGTCCCGGCACAGCGCGAAGAAGCAGGAACCCACCGAGACGGTCAGACCACCGTGGTAGGAATCCCCGGGCTCTAGCCCGGGGAGCGGAAGTCAAGGGGACGTCCTCCACATGGCCGCCCTACGCGACGACTGGCTCGCCGCTCACTGACCGGGGCCCCCGTACGGGGGCCACTGCGGCGGCTGCTGCTGCGGCGGCCAGGAGGTAGCGGCAGCCGCCCGCCTCCGCCGCCGAGCCATCAGCACCGCGGCCACCGACGCCCCGAGCACCACGGCACCGGCGGCCGCGGCGCCGATCACCAGGCCGGTGTTGTCGCTGCCGCCGCCGCTGTCACCCTCGGGGACGACGGGCTGCACGGAGGGCTGGTCCGTCGCGTCGCTGTCGTCGTCGACCGGCGGGGTGCCCTTCGACTCGGGCCGCTTCGCGAGCGGGTTCTCCTTCGGCCCGTTGTCCACGGCCGGGTTCGCCTCCAGCGCCTTCGCGGGGGCGACGGTCCCGTAGCCGTAGTGGTTGTTGGGGACCACCGTCCCGTTGGCGGGCGGGGTGGCCGTCTTGATCATCCGGTTGATCACCTGACCGGCGGACAGGTCGGGGTACTTGGAGCGGATGAGCGCGGCGGTGGCGGAGACGTAGGCGGTGGCGTCGGAGGTACCGTCCCCCTCCCCGTAACCCGTCGAGGACTTGGCTGTGGCGTGGTAGATGTCCACCCCGGGCGCGACGAGCGTGGTCTCGGGACCCGACGTGGACTTGTCCCACACGGCCCCCTTGGAGTCAACCGCCCCAACGGCCACCACTCCTGGAAAGGCCGCCGGATATTCGACGTCCATGTTTGCTCCGGTGTTGCCTGCGGCAGCGACCAGCACGGCATCCTTCGACACGGCGTAGTTGACAGCCTTTCGCAACTTCGAATCGAAGCGAAAGTCCCTCCCTCCGAGGGAGATATTCACGACCTTCGCACCATGGTCCACCGCAAAGCGAATCGCGTCCGCGAATGCATTCGGCTGAGGAGCGGAATCATCGCCTTTCGTTCCTACCTTCACCGGCAGGATCTTCGCCTTCGGAGCCAGGCCCTCGACCCCTGCCTGTGCCCCGTGCCCATGCCCCGCGATCAGGCTCGCCATACCGGTGCCGTGACCGTCGCCGTCCACACGACCGTCCGTGTTGCCACCGGAGAGGTCGGCTCCGGGAAGCACCTGCCCGATCAGGTCCTGATGATCTTGATTCACTCCGGTATCGATCACAGCGACGATCACCCCGTCGCCTTGGCTGACCGGCCAGACCTTGGCCTCAGCCTCGAAGCCCTTCAGAGCCCACTGCTGGTCCCTGATCTGATCAGCCGATGCCGCTGGTGCAGCGACAGTGCAGACCACTGCGCCAGCAGCAAGGGCCGCCGTACCACGCGCCAACAGGCGGCTCGTCAAACCCGGTCACCCCACTCAACGAGGCATCCCGCAGGCCACCGACCTGCGGGATGCGATCAGATCACCCGTCCGTCTACGGACCGGCCTCATTCCACCACGTTCGGGTTGGCCGGCTTGTCCGACGCCCAGGTCTCCTCGTCTTCGACGAGGTAGTCCGGACGCTTGCCGTCCTTCCCGCGGTCCTTCTTGCGGCGCTGTGCCTCACTCATCGGGACGCCGTGCGCCATAGCGCCCGTGCCACGGGCCTCGGCTTCAGCAGCCATCCGGTTCCGAGCCCCCAGTCCCGATCCGCCCTCCGTGAAGGCCTGCTTGCCACGTGCTCCGGCGCCGGGCGACGGCGTCTCACGGACAGCGCCCCCGGGCCGGGCCACAGAACCGCCCACCTGTTTGGTGCCCGATGCCCCACGGCCCCCGGCTCCAATGCCTGGATAGACCTCACCGCCACCCCCGGTACCGACGGCCCGGCCACTACGGGGACCCGTGCCTTCCACTGGTGTCGTGCTGCCGGGGAGTTCCTTACCACCGAATCCGGTCTTGCCCTGCCCGAAGCCTGGCCCGACCGGGGTGCTCTGCATGGTCGGCCCTGAGGGACTGACCGTCGTCTGCCCACCCCCACCGGCGATCGGTCCGCTCGTGGGACCTGTGGGCGAGGTCGTGGTGAGGCCGGACGTCTGGGTCCCGGAAGTGACGGAGCTCGGCACACTTCCGCTCGGACGGGACACCGGAGTGCCCGAGACACCCGAATCAGGAACACGGCTCGCTGTGGTCGACGGTTTCGACGGGGCCTGCGCCGTACCTCCCTTGATCCCGGCGTCGGTCGGGGCGGCCACACTCCTGGAGGTGGGACCGGCCACCGTCGACGTCTGCGCGGACCTGGGCCGCTGCGGCGCAGTGACAGCCGCCGACCTCGCCGAAGTGCCCCCAGCTCCGAAAGAGGTCCCCGACACCACCGCCGCGACCGCTGCGGCCGCCCCACTCGGGTCGTCCTGTGACGTCTTGTCAGGATCGCTTCGTTTCGCCGGCTTGAGGTCCAAAGCCGGAGCCTTCAAGGCCGGCGTAGCGATGCGGTAGTGCATCGCCAGCGTCTGCATGACCGCCGCCGCTTCGGCCTTCTTCCGGTCGGCGACCGGGATGTGCTCGTCGTCGGTGCTGAAGACGTCCCCGACGGTGTCCTTGAGCTTGTCCCAGTTGCCGGGTTCCTCCGGCATGTCGCGCTTGGCCTTGGCCATCGCCTCGGACATGTTGTGGAGGGTGTTGGCCGCGTCGTTGGCGTAGGCGGCGGCCTCGTTGATGTTGGCGGCGAGGGTGAGCATGGAGGTGTGGAAGGAGTCGCTGGTCGTTCCTTCCCAGGTGGTGGCCGCCTCGGTGCTGGCCTTCGTCAGGGTCTTGCGGATCTCCTTGAGGGTGGTCGCCGCCTTGCGCCAGGGATCGCCGGCGGCCATCACCGCGCCGGGGTCGAGGGCCTGTGCCATCTTGCGGAGATCGGCATGGCTGTACTTGGTGAAGTCGGTGTAGACCACGGGTGGTTCACCTCCGGTCGGATGGTGGGCTAGATGGTGGCGTTGCCGCGCTGGGACGGGACCTGGTTCGCCTCGTAGGCGGCCTTGCTGGTGGCGGAGGGGTCGGCGACCGACCAGCCGTCGTCGGCGAGCTTGAGCTTCGTGGCCACGTGCTGGTCGTGTTCCTCGTAGTTGGTCGCGGTGAGTTCGGCGCTCTTCTGGGCCTCGTCGACGGCGCTCTGGAGCTGGTTGAGCACGACGCGCAGCGCGTCCCGCATGGTGCCGTAGCGGTCGTGGATCTCGGTGGCCTCGGCGAAGGTGCCGAAGGCTTCCTTGCCGATTCCGCTGACCCCGTGGGTGCTGTCGCCGTTCGCGTCCTTCTCGAACGCCTTGAGCAGCAGCCGCACTTGGCCCGCGAAGGTGCGGAGCTGCTCGATCTCGACGCGGTAGCCGTGTCCGTTCCCGCCGGTCGAGCCGGTCCCTGATCCCACTTCGGCGCCTCCCCCGTTGCGTCCGTCCCCTGCGCTCGGGGCCTGGGCCCCGGTGTGTCATGTCTAACACACCGGGTCCGAATTACGCCCGGGGCGGGGTCAGTTCGAGGGCGTCCGGGCGCGCTGAGCCTCGGCCAGGGCGCGGCGGCAGAGGGAGTCGGCGTGCCGGGTGGTCTCGGGCAGCCGGTAGCGGCGGGCGAGGTCGAGGGTGGTGGTGACGGCGGTGTCGAGGCCGATGCGGTGGCCGACCGAGACGTAGACGGGTTTCACGCCGGGGCGGGTGCGGACGGCGCGACCGACCTCCTCGCCGGTGGCGGAGTCGGTGAGCGGGGTCCAGGAGCCGCGTTCGGCGTCGGGTTCGCGGTGGTCGAAGGTGAAGGGGGTCTTGGCGACGCCGAGGGTGCGCAGCCCGGTGAGGACGCCGAGGTGGCTGGCGAGGCCGAGGCGTCGGGGGTGGGCGAGGCCGTAGCCGTCGCAGACGACGGTGTCGGGGGTGCGGGTGAGGGCGGCCAAGGCGTCGAGGACGGCGGGGAGTTCGCGGAAGGCGAGCAGTCCGGGAATGTAGGGGAAGGCGATCCGGCCGACGGCGGTGGCCTCCTCGACGACGTCCAGGGTGTCCCGGTCGAGCAGGACGGCCGCGGCGACGACGAGGTCGCGGTCGTCGTCGTACGCGACGTCGACCCCGGCGATGAGCCGGTCCTCGGATCCGTCGTCGTCGACGGCTTGGACGAGCGGCCGGAGCCGTTCCTGCTCGGCGAGCGCCTGGGCCTCGGTGGTCGGCCAATCGGCGGGGATGGGCACGGTCGGTTCCCCCGGTCTGCGTGGTGTGGACGTGTTCCACCGTACCGAGGGGCTCGGACGACCCCGGGGTGAGCCCGTGCGCCCCCTGTGCCCCCGACCCCGCGGGTTAGCCTGGACTTACCGAACTCCCCTGCCGGGTACGACCCTTGGACCGGCACCATTCCCGCCCGTTTCCCCCGACGTGCGAAGGACCCCCGCCATGCCGCGTCCGTCCGTTGCCCAGTTCTGCCTCGGCTCGTTCACCGTCGTCGCCACCACGGTGGCACTGCTGGCCGTCTCGGGCGCCTCGGGCGTCCTGGAGGTCGCGGTGCTGGTGGCCTTCGCGCTGGCGCTCGGCACCGTGGTGACGGTGCTCTCGCTGTCCGTCTCCGGCCGCCCGGCCGCGCTCACCGAGGAGGCCGGGGCCTCCCCCGTCGCGGCCGGACGCGAGTACGCCCGGCAGCGCTGATCCGCCGCCGGGCGCCGTCCGCCGCCGCGCTCAGACCTGGGTGGTGACCACCACGGTCTTCGCGGCCTTGTCGTGGATGCACTGTCGGAAGGGCTGGTCGAAGACGCCGAACATCCCGTCGATGAGCCACCACAGGGCGGCGCAGCAGACCACGGCCGGGAGGATGTAGACGGCGGCCCGGGTCCAGGCGGCGGCCTGGGTGGGCGGGTTCCCGTCGATCAGCATGGCGACGCGGACCTTCATCGCCTTCTTGCCGAGGGTCTGGCCGTCCCGGCTGAGCATCAGGCCCTCGTAGATGAGGTAGATGGCGCAGCCGAGCCAGAACGCGCTGGTGGAGCCTCCGCGCGTGCCGAGGTCGACGAAGGGCCCCACGATGACCACGCCGACGGCCTGCATGATGACGTAGTCGATGAGCCGGGCGATGATCCGTTTGGGCCAGGTGCCGATCGGCGGCATCCCGGGGACGGGTCCGGGGGTGCCGTACATGCGGGGGCCGGTGCCGTAGCCGGGCGGGGGCTGGTCGTACGGGGGTTGGCCGTGGTCCGATCCGCCGTAGGTGCCCTGGTAGGCGCCGGGGCCCTCGGTCGGGGCGTCGGACGGGGTCGGGCGCGGCGGTTCGCCTTCCGGCGTGCCGCCGCCGGGGTGCGGGGGCTGCTTGTCGAAGGAGGGCTTACCGCCCCCCTCCGGCTGGGGGCCTGAGGGGTCGTGGGTGCTCATTCCCCGAGTAGAACATCACACATTCTCAACATTTGGGACATTTTGTCCGTTTTGCTGCTCGCGGGATGGAAGGCCGACGCGATGACCCACGGCGAGGGACCCCGCGGCCTCAGCTGCGGACCACCCGGGTCCGGGCCGCCCGGTCCTGCCAGCCGCGCCGCACCGGACGGTCGAACACCGGCCACACCAGGCCGAGCAGCAGCACCAGCCCGAGCTGTCTGACGACCCATCGCAGCAGCGAGCGGCCGAGGCTCAGCCGGGTGCGGCCGGGCCCGGCGGCGTCCACCACCCGGATCCGGGCCAGCCGCTTGCCGAAGGTCTGGCCGGTCCGGGCGGTCGGCAGCACCTCGTAGAGCAGGCTGGCGAACACCAGGATGCCGAGCAGCACGGCCAGCTTGCCCAGCACCACGTCGTCCACCAGCCAGACCTGGACCTGGCGGCGAGTGAGGAAGCTGGCCATCTTGGCCTGGTCGAGCTTCTGCTGCAGGTGGTCGGCCACCGAGCGCCCGAGCGGGATCCCGGCGGCGACGGCGACCACCAGCAGCACCCCGGTGTCCACCGCCCTCGCCGCCAGCCGCCGCCCCAGCCCGGCGGGTACGGCGGGGGCGGGCCGACGACGGACCGCGGCCTCCCGGGCCGGCCGCGCGGCGGGCAGCGCGGCGGCGGCAGCGGGCGCCGAGGCGGGCCCGGACCGCACGGGCGCGGGCGCGGTCACGGCCTTCAGCCCGGCCCCCGGCGCCTCAGCCGCCGACGTCCCACCCGCCGTCTCAACCGCCGACTCGACCTCCGCCCCCGCGTCCGCCCCCGTCTCCGACTCCGCCTCGACCACCGGCACCGCCCCGGCGGCCGCGACCGGCGTCGGCGCCTCGTGCACCACCATCGCCATGGCGGGTGCGACCGCGGCGGCCACCTCCACGGCAACCGGAGCGAGCTCAGCCTCCGCGTGCCCCTCCTCCGCCTCGGGCGCCCCCGGAAGCACCCCCCAGGAGACCCAGCGCGGCGCTCCGCCCGTCTCCATCAGGCCCTGCTGCGCCTGTGGATCGGCCTGCCAGCCGGATGCCCCGGCGGCCTCCTGCGCGGCGGGCTCGACGGTCCGGAACACCGGCCCGCCGATCACCTCCGCCACCCGCGGCCCGACCACGAAGGACGCCCCGCCGGTGGTCTGGTCGAGGTAGACCGGCCCGGTGTCACCGGAGGTCGGGTACGAACGCGAGGACGCGGACGCGGGCGAGGACGCGGGCGAGGACGAAGGCGCGGGCAGGTCCGAGGGCAGCGGCGAGGGCGAGTGCGACCGCGCCTGCGGCACCGCCGGGGGTGGCACCGCCCGCGCCGCGGCCACGTCGGGGGCGGTGCGCCGGGCGGCGAACCGGGGCGGCTCCAGCACCTCGCCCTCGGCCGGCGAGGGGCGGGTGGTGCCCGGCACCCAGGCCGAGCCGCCCCAGTACCGGACGAAGCCGGGGATGGAGGGGTCCGGGTAGTAGCCGGGCCCGGGTGCGACGGCCGGGTCGCCGTCGGCGGCGAAGGGACGGTCCGCCATGGGGGTCTTCTCTCCTGCCAGGCCCCGACGAGGGCCGATGGGGATCGGAACGGTCGGAACGGGTCGGAACAGGTCTCAACACGGGTCTCAGCGCATGCCACTGCGGCGCGCCCGCGCACGCCCCGGGGCGCTCGGCGCGCACGTGGAGGCCGCCACCCATGGGCGGAAAGTCGCCGAGTCGTCACAAAGGGTAGTACCTCGCCGGAGTGCCGACGGGAAGTTGGCGAATCCCCGGACAGCGGAGGGCCACCCGGGGTAAGGAAACCGGCGCGCGACAGGTGCCCGCGCGCCGCGACCCGGACCGTTCACCACCCCTGACGAAACTTCCCGGAGAAAACTCGGAAACGTGTGTAAGAGCCGGTGTGGACCGCCCTCTCAAAGGTCACAGGGCCCGGAACCGGGCACGAACCGAAGACAGAGAGGAAGACGATCATGGACCGCCCCGTCAGCGTCGTGGAGCACGAGCTGGAGCTCAACCTGGTGCTCTCCCCCGAGCACAGCGTCCCCGTCCCGGCCCGGCTGACCTACGGCAGCCACGACCCGTACGCGGTGTACATCACCTTCCACCTGGACACCGGTTCCCCGGTCACCTGGGTGTTCGCCCGCGAGCTGCTGGTGGAGGGCACCTTCCGCCCGTGCGGCCAGGGCGACGTGCGGATCTGGCCGACCCGCTCGGGCCGGCGCAGCGTGCTCTGCCTGGCGCTCAGCTCGCCCGCCGGGGACGCGCTGCTGGAGGCGCCGCTGCCGGCCGTCGCGGCCTGGCTGGAGCGGGCGCACCGGCTGGTCCCGCCGGGCAGCGAGCTGGCCGCGCTGGACATGGACGGCTCGCTCGCCGAGCTGCTCGCGTAGGCGTGCGCCGCAGCGTGCACCGGCACGTCCACGACGCACACCGACACGTCCAGGTGCGACGGGAACAGGAGAACGGGAGCGGCACCCCCGCCGGCTCAGCGGGCCGCGGGGGCCTGCTGACGACCGCGGGTGGTGTCCGGGCCGCCGTCGCCGCTGCGCTGTCCGGGCAGCCGGACGAGCGGCGCGCCGGCGGACCGCCGCCGAGCCCTTATCCGGATCGCGGCGGCGAGCAGGAAGCAGAGTCCGACCCACGGATAGATCGAGGTGGGCACCTGGCGCAGCGGTGACATGTGGAGGACGGCCGGGCCGAGCGGCTTGGCGGCCCACATCGCGAAGGACACGAAGGCGAGCGCGGTGGCCCAGAACGCGGCCCGCCAGCGCAGCCTGCGCACCCCGGCCGGGCGGGCACGCTCCACGGAGGCCTCGGCGGCGAGCAGGACGAGCATCGGCACGCACCAGATCCAGTGGTGGGTCCAGCTGATCGGCGAGATCAGCACGGCCGTGACCGCGGCGCAGCAGACGCCCCAGGCCTCGGACCGGGGCAGCCAGCGACCGCTGCGGGCGGCCCAGGCGGCGACGGCGAGGCCGGCCAGCGCGACCACACCTGCGCCGAGGGTGGCCAGGATGCCGGGGTCGGCGGTGTGCAGCAGGCGGGCGAAGGCGCCGCGCAGCGACTGGTTGTCGACGATCTCGGTCTTGCCGACCCGGGAGGAGTCGTAGAGGTACTTGGTCCAGAAGCCCCAGGTGGCGTCGGGCAGGAAGAGCGCGCCGATCAGGAAGGTGCCGAGGAAGGTGAGGCCGGCCGTGAAGGCGGCCCGGACCCGGCCGGTGATCAGCAGGTAGACGGCGAACAGGCCGGGGGTGAGCTTGATACCGGCCGCGATGCCGATCGCCACGCCCTTGCTGCGGTGCCCGTCCGAACGGGTGAGGTCCCAGAGGATCAGGCAGGCGAGCGCGAGGTTGATCTGGCCGTACCGGAGCGTGGTGAAGACGGGTTCGAGCCAGACGCCGATTCCGGTCACCAGGACCACGCCGATCGGCCGCAGCTCGCGGCGCGGCCAGCCGACCAGTTTGAAGGACAGGTGGGCCAGCAGGGCGAGCAGCCCGAGGTTGCCGAGAGTGATCGCGATCCGGAGGAAGGGAACCGGGAACCAGGTGGTCGGGACGAACAGCATCGCCGCGAACGGCGGGTACGTCGCGGGCAGGTTCCACTCGGTGACGCGCAGCGCGTACAGGTCGGTGCCGTTGGCGACGGCGGCGCCCTCGGCCCGGTAGACGATCATGTCCACCATCGAGGTGTGGACGAAGTGGCGGACCACTGCGTACACGACCAGCGACAGCAGGGCCACGGCCGAGGCGGCCAGCAGCGGGCGGCGGGGCGCCTCGCGCAGCGCGCGCACGGGGGCGTCGAGTGCGAGCCGCAGCCGGTTGGACAGGGGGGCGGGCGAGGGTTCGGGTACGGTCCGCACCGGGCTGCGCTCGTCTTGCACCGCTGTCACTGTCCACTCCGTCCACCGCTCGGCCAACCAGCGACGATACCGGATGGCGCCGAACCCGGCCTGGGCACGATCGACTACGCGGAGTCACAGAAGCGGCCCGAGCTGCGGAACGGCCGACGGGGTTGAGTCGCAGGACACCACCCGGCATCCCGCCCACGTCCGGCGCCCTCGCTTCCGGCGCCCTCACTTCTGGAACGGCGCGCCCCGCGACCGCCGCCGTCCGGACCGCGCGGGGGGCGCGTCGTCCTCCGCCCGGGTGCGCAGCCGCAGCCGGGTCTCCGCGCCGCCGAGGACGGCGGAGCGGCCGAGCGCCAGGTCCCCGCCGGTGGACTCGGCGAGCTTGCGGACGATGTCCAGGCCGAGGCCGGTGGAGCCCTCGCCGCCGTGGCCCTCGCCGCGCCTGAGGGCGGCGGCCGGGTCGCTGTAGCCCGGCCCGGCGTCGCCGACCAGGACGACCACCGAGCCGTCGGTGGCCAGCACGTCCACCGAGAATGCGGTGCCCACGGCGGTGTGCCGGAAGACGTTGCCGAGCAGCGCGTCGACGGCGGCGGCCAGGTCCGCGCGCTGGACGGGGACCGGCGCGGCCCGCTCGGCGCCGGCCAGCTGCCAGCGGCGGCCCTCGTCCTCGGCCAGCGCGGACCAGAAGCCGACCCGCTCGCGGATCACCTCGGCGGCGTCGCAGCCGACCGCGACGGCGGGCGCGTCCTCGGGGGCGCGACGGGCGGAGCGGATGATCTGGTCGACCTCGCGCTCCAGTTGGGCCACCGCGTGCCGGGTGGCGTCGGCCGCGTCGCCGTCGCCGAGCGAGGCGGCGTTGAGCCGCAGCACGGTCAGCGGGGTGCGCAGCCGGTGCGACAGGTCGGCGGCCAACTCGCGTTCGGCGGCGACGAGCTTGACCACCCGGTCGGCCATGGTGTTGAAGGCCTGGGCGGCCTCGCGCAGTTCCTCGGGGCTGCCGTCGACCTGCCTGCCCGTCACCGGGAGCCGGACCGCGAGGTTCCCGGCGCCGAGCGAGCGGGCGGCGGCGGCGAGCCGGCGGGCGGAGGCGACGATCCGGCCGCCCATCCGGTCGGCGACCAGCACCGAGATGGCGACCAGGCCGAGCGCGACCGCGGAGAGCACCAGCCAGGCGGTGGAGACGCCCCGGGTGAGGTCGCTCTCGGCCACGAACACCTCGACCACGGCGGTCCGTCCGGTGTCCACCGCGACCGGCTGGAGCAGGGCGTACCCGCCGGGCACCGCGACGGTGAAGGAACGGCCCTGCCCGCCGGCGGTGGCCACGTCGCCGAGGGCCGCGCGCCCCTCGCCGATGGTGGGGCCGTCCGGTCCGCCGCCGGTCGGCACCCCGGTGGGGGCCGGCAGGTGCACCGCCATCCGCCCCTGCGCGCCCGCGTCGGTGCTGGCCAGCGCCCGGTCGACGGCGTCCTGGTCGGTGGTGATGGCGAGCGCCGGACCGAGCGCGGCGGCCTGCCGCTCGGCGGCGGTGAAGGCCCGGTCCCGGGCGGTCTGCTGGACCATCAGGCCGAGCGGGATGAGGAAGGCCAGCGCGACCATGGTGGTCCCGGCGACCGCGGCCTTGATCAGGGCCCAGCGCAGCGAGTGCGCGAACCGCTTCACGTCCGGTGTCCCCCGGGGTCCCCGACGGCTTCCAGCCGGACCCCGACGCCCCGGACGGTGTGCAGGTAGCGGGGGTTGGAGGCGGTCTCGCCGAGTTTGCGGCGCAGCCAGGAGAGGTGGACGTCGATGGTCTGGTCACCGCCGTAGGTCTGCTGCCAGACCTCGGCGAGGATCTCCTTGCGGGGCACCACCACCCCGGGCCGGGCGGCCAGGAAGGCCAGCAGGTCGAACTCGCGCCGGGTCAGGTCGAGCGCCCGCCCGTCCAGGACGGCCTCGCGCCGCTGCAGGTCGATGGCGAGTCCGCCGACCCGCAGCACCTGGGCGACGGGCGCAGCGCCGCTGCCGAGCCGGCGCAGCACGGCGGCCATCCGGGCGCTCAGGTGCTCTCCGGAGAAAGGTTTCACCAGGTAGTCGTCGGCCCCGTCGTTGAGCAGCCGGACGATCTCGGCCTCGTCGTCCCGGGCGGTGGAGACGATCACCGGGACGTCGGTCAGCCCCCGGATCATCTTGAGCGCCTCGCCGCCGTCCAGATCGGGCAGTCCCAGGTCCAGGATCACCAGGTCGCAGCCGACCTGGGCGACCTCCCGCAGCGCCTCCAGGGCCGTGCCCACACTGCGCACCGCGTGACCGGTGTCGGTCAGGTGGCGGATCAGGGCGGAGCGTACGAAGGGGTCGTCCTCGACCACGAGCACTGTTGCCATGGGCCTGCACGGTACGCCATCGACGGGCAGTGGTCTGTACCTCGGGGGTGGCCCCGAGCCCGGTCCGGACATGGTGCAACTGCCCTGCGGGATACCGGGGGTGCCGCTCTCGGCTGCCCGGAAATACGGCAGGATGTGCGGACGATGCGGAACGGACTGGTACAGCTCGGCGCCTGGGCGGCGGCCACCGGGGCGGCGGTGGCGCTGTCCTGGCTCGGCGTGCACGCGGTGCTCACCGGCGCCGCGTTCGAGCGGCCCGCGGCGCTGCCGCTGCCGTCCCCGAAGGCCGACGGCACGCCGTACACCGCGACCGTCACCCCCGACCAGCCGCGCCCGGCCGCCCAGGACGAGACCCCGTCGGCCTCCCCGACCGCCACCGCCACCCACCCGTCGGCCGCCACCGCGACCACCCCGCCGCCCACCCGGCGGCCCACGGCGACCGCCACCGCGACGTCCACGGTGAAGAGCTACCCGATCCCCGGCGGCCGGGTGGCCCTGGACATCCGCCCCGACAAGGCCTCGTTGGTCTCCGCCACCCCGGACCCTGGCTGGCAGATGCAGGTGTGGAACGGCGACCAGTGGATGCGGGTGGACTTCACCAAGGGCGACCAGGCCAACTCGGTGTTCGTCTACTGGAACGGCCACCCGCCGGTCGTCGAGACGGCGATCCGCTGAGCCGGCGTCACCGGCCTCACCAGCTCTCGAAGGGCACGTACCCCGGCAGGTAGGGCCCCGCGTACCCGGCCCGGTCGACCAGGGTGTGCCTGGTGCCGCCCGGCACCCCGATGGTGGCCAGCACGACCGAGCCGAACCGGTCCCGCACCTCGTGCGGCTCGGCCAGCGACAGCGCGCCCCGGTCCACCGCGTAGTCGTACGCGTAGTAGACGTCCGGCACGCTCACCGCGAGGTCCAGCACCCCGTCCCCGTGCCGGGCCAGGTGTGCCGCCAGCTCCCGGCCGCGCGGGCGGGTGACCCGCACCGGCGAGGTGAGCACGATCCGCGTCCCCGGCGCGGCGAGCACGTACGAGACCGTCTCCGGCTCACCGGTCTCCGGCCCGGCGTACGCGGTGCAGCGCAGCCCGAGCGCGGCGCAGTACCGGCGGGCCGCCCGCTGCGCGTCGGCGACCGCGAAGACCACCGCGTCGGCGCGGCCCATCGACAGCGGATCCGGCTCCCCCGTCCCCTCGGCCGGGCCCGCGGCGAGCAGGACGGGTTCGGCGGCGGTGTCGGTCATGACGGCCCTCCCGGTAGGCGTACGGACCGCCCCGCGTCCGGGGTGGGGCCCGAGGCACGGGGTCGTGGCTGGAGGGTGGCGCCGAGCCGACCGGCGCGCAACTGTTCCGTTTCCTTCTGGTCAAGCTGTGCCCCGGGGCGGGAGAATCGGCGGCGCCGCTGTACAGAATGCCCACCGGAGGACGGTGCCGCGATGCCCCCCGCCCACTCCCCGAGCTCCCCCGGCTCGCCCGACTCCCCCGCCCCGCAGGGTGTTTCGGCTCCCCCGTCGGGCGGCGGGAACGACGCCATCGACGCCCTGGACGGCCGGCTGATCCGGCTGCTGGCGGAGGAGCCGCGGATCGGCGTGCTGGAGTGCTCGCGCCGGCTGCAGGTCGCCCGGGGCACCGTGCAGGCCCGGCTGGACCGGCTGCAGGCCAAGGGCGTGATCAGCGGATTCGGCCCGGAGGTGGACCCGGCGGCGATCGGCTACCCGGTGACGGCCTTCGCGACCCTGGAGATCTCCCAGGGCCAGGGCGCGGACGTGCGGACGCACCTGGCGGGTGTGCCCGAGGTGCTGGAGCTGCACACCATCACCGGCATCGGGGACATGCTGGTGCGGATCGTGGCCCGCTCCAACGCCGATCTGCAGCGGGTGATCGACCGGGTGGTGGGCTTCGACGGGATCGTCCGCTCCTCCACCGCGATCGTGCTGGAGAACCCGGTGCCGTACCGGATCCTGCCGCTGGTGGACCAGGCAGCCGCCGAGTAGGCGACCCGAGCCGCCACAGGAGCCGGTCAGCAGCTGGGGACGGTGCCGCCGCTCTTGAGCGCCTCCAGCGCCGAGACCGACTCGGCGAGCGTGCCGACCGGCACCAGCCGCAGCGTCCTGGGCGTGTGCACCTTGGCGTCCGCGCACTCGTCCCGGGGCAGCAGGAACACCGTCGCGCCGTCCCGGGCGGCCGCCTGGGTCTTCAGCGGCACGCCGCCGACCGGGCCGACGGTGCCGTCCTTCTCGATGGTGCCGGTACCCGCGACCTTGAGCCCGCCGGTCAGGTCGCCGCCCTTGCCGTCGCCGGCCAGCTTGTCGACGATGCCCAGCGCCAGCATCTGGCCGGCGCTCGGGCCGCCCACGTCGCCCAGGTCGACCTTGACCTTCACCTGGTCCGGCGAGAGGTGGAGGTAGTCGAGCGCGGCCGCGGTGGCGCTGTCCTGCGACTCGACCATCTGCTGAGCCGTCACCTCCTCGGCCTTGGTCGGATTGCCCTGCGGGTACACCGTCTCGGTCGGGCGGACCGCCTCGTCGGGGTTGAACCAGGCCTGCAGCGCGCGCCAGAAGCTGGTCTTCTGCCCCGGGTTGGTGGCCGAGATGGTGACCATCCGCAGCTCGCCCTCGGTGGTGCGCAGCGGCGCCCCGGTGATGGTGAGCACCGGGTGGTCCTGGTAGGCGCCCAGGGTGTCCGCGGTCAGGCCCGGCCAGGTGAGGGTGTACGGCAGCGGAACAAAGGCGGCGACGCCGAACAGGGCGGCGACCAGCACCCCGCAGAGCGCGAGCACGCGGGTCCGCGGGGCGGAGAGGGCCTTGGGCAGCTTGGTGTCGGACACAGGGGAATCCAAACACACTCTGTGACTCGCCCGCTCGCCTCCGGGGCGCTCTGACCCGGCGCCGACGGTCGGCGCTCCCTCGCTTCTCCCTTTCGGCACCGGCGCGCCCCTTCGGCTCGGGGCGGAGGCGCTGCCGCTCGGGGCGAAGGGCGCTACCTCAGGGCGTCGGCCACCTCGGTGGCCGCCTCCACCACCCGGGGCCCGACCCGCTCGGGCACCAGCCCGTTCAGCATCACCACGCCGACGCTGCCCTCGATGCCGCTCAGCCCCAGCAGCGCGGCGGCGGCCCCGCTCGCGCCGGACTGTTCCTCCGCACGGGTGATGACGAAGCCCTGCTCGGGCCGGCGCTGGCTGGGGAAGCTGCGGGCCTCCAGGATCGCCCGGCCGGCCGCGCTCTCGGTGAGCGGGTGGCGCAGCCCGGTCCGGTAGGCGACGTGGAAGTCGGTCCAGCTCGGCTCGACCACGGCGACGGCCAGCGCCTCGTTGCCGTCCACCAGGGTCAGGTGGGCGGTGGCGCCGAGGTCCTCGGCGAGGCTGCGCAGGGCCGGCAGCGCGGCCTCGCGCAGCAGCGGGTGCACCCGGTGCGCCAGCCGCAGCACGCCCAGGCCCACCCGGGCGCGGCCGCCGATGTCGCGGCGGACCAGGCCGTGCTGTTCCAGGGTGGCGAGCAGCCGGTAGACCACCGTGCGGTTGACGGCCAGCCGGGCGGCCAGCTCGGTGACGGTGAGCCCACGCTCGGAGTCGGCGAGGAGCTTGAGGACGCGGACGCCGCGGTCCAGCGTCTGGGAGGTCTCGGCAGTCACGACGGACAATCCTTTCCGCGGCGCTCGCGGGGCGGGCGGCGCCGGCCGGAAGGTCGGTGTCGCGCGCAGGTGGGGGTGGCCGCGCTCGGGCCGCGCGCCGTCGTCCTTGACGGCCACGCGGTCCTGCGGAGCCCGTCCCGCGGGGGTTGCCCGGCGGAAGAGCGTGGGGGAAAGGTAGTGAAGGAAATGTCGCGGCGGAAGTGGTTGTCCAAAATTCGGGCGTGATCGTCACCAACACCGTCGGAAATTCCGGACAAACGCCCTTGAATCAACCGGCGCACCAGGGCACGCGTCCGCCCCCGGTCCGATGTCCGGACACACCGGGGCAGACGGGCCCGTCCAGGACACGCCCGTCCGCACCCGCCGGACCGTTACTTCGCCCACTCCCGGATGCGGGCGATCCGCGCCTTCAGCTGGTTGGCGGTGGCCTGCGCGGTGAGCGGCCCGCCGCACTGGCGGCGCAGCTCGTTGTGGATGGTGCCGTGCGGCTGGCTGGTGCGGTGGTGCCAGGCGGCCACCAGCGCGTTCAGCTCCTTGCGCAGCTCGCGCAGTTCCTGGTGGGTGACGACCGGCCGCTGCTCGGCCGGCAGCTCCAGCAGGTCGGCCTCCTCGGCGGGCTTGGTCTTGCTGCGCTGGATCTGGCGGTGCTGGCGCTTCTGCAGCAGCATCTGCACCTGGTCCGGCTCCAGCAGGCCCGGGATGCCGAGGTAGTCGTCCTCCTCCTCGCTGCCCGGGTGGGCCTGCATGCCGAATTCCATGGCGTTGTACAGCACCCGGTCGAAGACCGCGTCGGAGCCGAGCGCCTCGTAGGAGAACTCCTCGCCGCCCGCGCCGTCCGGCCCGTCGTTGGCCCGCTCGGCCTCGGCGAGCAGCCGGTCCTCCTCGTCGAAGAGACCGTCACCCTCCTTCTTGGGCCGGTCCAGCACGTGGTCGCGCTGGAGCTCCATCTCGTTGGCGAAGCCCAGCAGCATCGGGATGGTCGGCAGGAACACCGAGGCCGTCTCGCCGCGCTTGCGGGCGCGCACGAAGCGGCCGACGGCCTGGGCGAAGAACAGCGGGGTGGAGATCGAGGTCGCGTACACCCCGACGCACAGCCGGGGCACGTCGACGCCCTCGGACACCATGCGGACCGCGACCATCCAGCGCGAGGTACCGGCCGAGTAGTCGGAGATCCGCTTCGAGGCCTCGGTCTCGTCGGAGAGCACCAGGGTGACCTTCTCCCCGCTGATCTCGCGCAGCATCTTGGCGTAGGCCCGGGCCACCGTCTGGTCGGTGGCGATCACCAGCCCGCCGGCGTCCGGGATCGCCTTGCGGACCTCGGTCAGTCGGCGGTCGGCGGCCTGCAGCACGGCCGGGATCCACTCGCCCTGCGGGGACAGCGCGGTGCGCCAGGCCTGGGCGATCAGGTCCTTGGTCATCGGCTCGCCGAGCCGGGCCTCCAGCTCGTCACCGGACTTGGTGCGCCAGCGCATGTTGCCGCTGTAGCTGAGGAAGATCACCGGGCGGACGACGTGGTCGGCGAGCGCGTGCCCGTAGCCGTAGGTGTAGTCGGCGACGGACTTGCGGATGCCGTCGCCGCCCGCCTCGTACGAGACGAACGGGATGGGGTTGGTGTCCGAGCGGAACGGCGTCCCGGTCAGCGCCAGCCGGCGGGTGGCCGGCTCGAAGGCCTCGAAACAGGCCTCACCCCAGGACTTGGAGTCACCGGCGTGGTGGATCTCGTCCATGATCACGAGGGTCTTGCGGGCCTCGGTCCGGTTGCGGTGCAGCATCGGGTTGACCCCGACGCCCGCGTAGGTGACCACGATGCCGTGGTAGTCCCGGGACAGCGGCCCGGAGGAGTACGCCGGGTCCAGCTTGATGCCTATCCGCGCGGCGGCCTCGGCCCACTGCTTCTTCAGGTGCTCGGTCGGCGCGACGACCGTCACCTGCTGCACCAGGTGGTTGTGCAGCAGGTACGAGGCCAGGGTGAGCGCGAAGGTGGTCTTGCCTGCGCCGGGGGTGGCGACCGCGAGGAAGTCACGCGGCTGGGTCTCGATGTACTTGTCCAACGCACCCTGCTGCCAGGCCCGCAGCCTGCCGGCGGTCCCCCAGGGGGCTCGGCCGGGGAAGGCCGGGGAGAGGTGGTGCGAGGTGGCGGGCGCGGCATGGCCGACGGCCCGGACGGGCGCCTGCGTCTCCGGTACGTCGGAGAACAGCGGCATCGAGGAGGCGGCGGCAGTACTCACGGTCTCCGAGGGGGATCATCGCAGGTCAGAGGCGTTTTTGCGGCCCCGTCCCGCGGTCGGGCGGCGATCGGACAACCCGCCCAGCCTACCGGCCCCGCCGCCGTTCGGCCGCTTCGACCCGAGCCCACGAGCGGGCGGGACGGCCGGAATTCGACGTGATGCGGGTCACATCGGAAACTCTGTTGGAAGCGCGTAATCGGAGGCCGTCCCACCACTCTCACTGGTGTAAGGCCGCCCCACCCCCCACAGCCCGAAGGGACCCCCGCCATGCAGCACAACGGCGTCGAAGAGACCGTCCAGGCCCGCCTGATCCTCTCCCCGCACCGCTCCGCCCGGCTGCGCGTGGTGCTGTCCTACCTGCCGGAGGACCCGTTCGCGGTCCGGATGGCCTTCCCCGCCGAGTTCTCGCTGGACGACCTCCCGGACAGCGAGGGCGCCGAGGACATCGTCTGGGTCTTCGCCCGCCAGCTGCTCTCGGCCGGCCTGGAGCTGCCGGCCGGCGTCGGCGACGTCCACGTCCGGCCCGCGCCCGGCCGGCGCACCATGGTCGAGCTGCGGGCCCCGGAGGGAACCGCGCTGCTCCAGTTCGACACCGCCGACCTGCGGCGCTTCCTGTGGCGCAGCCGGCTGCTCGTCCCCGAGGGCGAGGAGCACCTGCACCTGGACGCCGACCGCGCGCTCGCCCAGTTGCTCGGCTGAGCGCCGGACGTCGTCCGGGAGCGCCCCCGCGCTTCCGGCCGTCGGAGCCGGTCACCGGCCGGCCGCCGCGGGTCCGCTGCCGTCCGGGCCCGGGAAGGCCGGCGGTCACCCGCCCACTCGCACTCGCCCACTCGGCGGTTCAGCCCGACAGCTTGCGCATCAGCCGTACGCCCTGAGCTGCCGTCAGGTGCGGCAGGTAGGCCTTGCCGATCGCCCGGGTGATGCCGGGCAGCGCGGCGGGGTCCGGGTAGGCCATGTACATCGGCCGGTACTCCGGCTGGAACTTCGCCTTGAACGCGAGCAGCGAGCGGAAGCCGTACACCGGCTCCAGCACCTTGCCCATCCAGTCCAGCATCCGCTGCAGCCCGTTGGGCTCCTCGTCCTGCCCGGTGCGGGCCAGCGGCGCGCCCGACAGCGACAGGAAGCGCGCGCCCTCACCCTTGAAGCCGAGCGCGGCCGAGGCGATCAGGAACTCGTTGACGCCGCGGAAGCCGTCCGAGCGCCGGCGCATGAAGTCCAGCGTCCAGCCGACCGGCACGCCGTTCTCGTACACCGGCATCCAGCTGGTCAGCCCGTGCACCGTCCGCTCCCCGTCCACCGCGATCAGCACCCGCACGTCCGGGTCGTCCAGCTCCTCCAGCCCGCCGAGCGTGAAGCCCATCTCGGGCAGGCCCTTCTCGGAGACCCACTCCTCGGAGATCGCCCGGATCTGCTCGCGCAGCTCGATCGGCGCCTCGTGATACGCCCACCACTCCGCGGTGATGCCCTGCTTGCCGGCCTTGTTGAGGGCGGTGCGGATGTCCTGCCACTTGCGGCCGGTGAAGGCCAGTTCGGGCAGCGGCACCACGGTGTCCTCGGCGACCTGCACCGAGCGCCAGCCCAGCTGGGCGGCGGCGGCCCTGGTCTCGGCGGAGACGCTGTAGAAGCAGGGCGTCCAGCCGCGGGCGTCGCAGTACCGGGCGAAGCCGGCCACCGCCCGCGCCCGCGCGTCCGGGGCGCCGAACGGGTCGCCGGTGGTCAGTGCCACGGTGCCGACCAGCCGGTAGGCGACGGCGGCGCGGCCGTGCTCGTCGAACCAGTAGTGGTTGCCGTCCCAGGTGGTGATGAAGGACAGCGTCCCGCCGCCGTGCGCGCTGAGCAGTGCCCGGGCTCGGGCGGCCGCCGTCGCGTCGGTGTGCAGCACGGGGCGGCGGAAGACGGTCAGCAGCGCGCCCAGCGTGACCACCCAGAACGCCAGCCCGCAGTACGTCTCCAGGAACAGCGCCACCGGGCCGACCGCGATCGGGTAGTCCGGCGTCAGGTCGTTGTAGGCGGGCGGCAGGAACTGGGCCGGCAGTCCGTGCATCAGCCGGCGGACGGTCGCCCCCGGCTCGAACTGGGCGGCCACCAGCCGCCCCAGCCCCACGTACGCGGCCGAGGAGAGCACCGCGGCCCCGCCGACCACCCAGGCCAGTCGGCGCACCGCCCGGCCGGCCAGCCGCACCCGGAACCGCTGCCGGGTGGCCAGCAGCAGGCCGGTGGTCAGCAGCGGCAGCGCCATCGCCTCGACGAAGTACTGCACCACGTCCCCGCTGACCGGCCCGGCGTCCAGGTACAGCCAGGCCAGCAGGGCCACCCAGAGCAGTTCGGCGGCGACGGTGATCCGCCAGGCGAACCGCAGGCCCCGGCGCAGCCCCTCGGCGAGCACCAGCAGCAGCCCCGGGAACAGCGCGGCCATCAGCCGCCCCGGGGTGTCGAAGATCCGCTCGACGGCGTGCGCCCGGGCGCAGTCGTGCGCCGACATCGCGCAGAAGTCGGCCACCTCCTCCGGGCTGAGCCGGTGCGAGAAGTAGAGCTCGGAGAAGGTGTTGAACGGCCCGCTGGCGTTGTCGTACAGCGAGGCGATCAGCGGCCCGAAGGCGGCGGCGACCAGGCAGAGCGCGACCAGCACCCGGGTCTCGGCGTGCGAGGAGCGGTGGGTGCGCAGGTACGGCCGGCCCCGGCTGAGCAGCGCGCCGACGCCCAGCCCGACCAGCGCGGCGGCGCACCGCTGAACGCTCTGCAGGTGGCCGACGTACAGGGTCATGACCAGCGGGACGAGCAGCACCAGCAGGTGCAGCCGGCGGCGCCAGAGCACGGTGAGCCGGTAGCCGAGCACCCCGGCCAGGGCGAACAGGCCGACGCCGGGCCCGACCGAGATCTGGTCGGCCACCGAGCCGGTCCACTGCTCCCCCGCGGAGGAGCCGA
The DNA here is from genome assembly GCF_042883685.1 of Kitasatospora sp. NPDC058190. Classification (NCBI taxonomy): domain Bacteria; kingdom Bacillati; phylum Actinomycetota; class Actinomycetes; order Kitasatosporales; family Streptomycetaceae; genus Kitasatospora; species Kitasatospora sp. NPDC058190. The sequence goes on along the minus strand of NZ_JBHVVI010000002.1, from coordinate 63,672 downwards.
ACTCGACCAGTCCGGCGCCCAGCAGGGTGCCGACCACCTGCCCGCCGACCAGCACCTCGAGGGTGCGCAGCCGGCCGAGCCGCCGTTCGGCGGCCGGGCCGACCAGGAGCAGCAGCAGGCTGGTGAAGACGTACGCGCCGATGCCCGAGCACCACAGCATCGAGGTGACCGGCGTCCACCAGCGGCCCTCGGCGAGCGTGGGCAGGCCGACGCCCGCGCGGGCGAGCAGCCGTTGGTGCGGCCCGCCGGCCAGGCTCCCGGTGGCCGCGCCGAGCGTCCAGAGCCCGGCGAGCAGCGCGAGGGTCAGCGGCGCCGCGCGCAGCCGGCCGCCGAGCATCCGGGCCGCCCGCCGCACCCGCTGCGGGCGCGGTTCCGCCGTCCGGGTGACCGGGGCGAGGTCGACGCCCTGGTCGGCCGCGCGCCCCCTGCCCGGCCCCGCTCCTCGCTCGCGCTCGACGGCGGGCGCGAACCCGACCCCGCTCACCTGGTCAGTCCGGTCTGTTGGGCCAGCCACGGGATCTGCTGGACGATGCCGGGGCGGAACACGACCCAGCCGTGACCGCCCGGCATGAGCTCGAACTTGGCCTTCATCCCCGCTGCCTGCACGGCCTGGTAGACCTCCTCCATCTGTGGGCGGAACTCCCCGTCGGTCTCGCCGACCACCAGGGCGACGGCGGTGTCCGGGAACTTCCTGCGGGCCATCACATGGAGCGGATCGACCGCGTCGAACTTCTCCTCGTCACCGCCGAAGGCGGCCTTGACGGTCTCCTCCCGGGTGCCCAGCGTCGGTTCCGTCTGCCCTGACATGTCGAGGACGGTGCCGTACACGTCGGGCGCGTTGACCCCGAGCTGGAGCGCGCAGGTGCCGCCCATCGAGGCGCCGCCGATCGCCCAGGCCTTGCGGCCGGTGGCGGTCTGCAGGTTCCGGTGGATCCAGCCGGGGACGTCCACGGCCAGGTAGGTCTGCACCTTGGCGATCTCCGAATCCAGGCAGAGCGTGTTGGCCCAGGTCGAGCCGAGCTGGTCGGGCATCACCACGATCGGCGCGAGGCCGCCGTGCTCGGCCGCGAACGCGTCCAGCGCCTCGTTGATCTGCGCGGAGAGCACCCAGTCCCCCGGAATCCCCGGCTGACCACTGATCATGACGACCACCGGCAGCAGCGGCCGCGGTGTGGCCCGGTAGGCGGGTGGGAGGTAGACGTACGCGTCGCGGGCCTTGAAGCCCGACGTGGTGCCCGGGATCGGTACCACCGAGACGGTGCCCTTCTGCGGCAGGTTCGCCGGGGCGTGCCAGACCTCGTCGAGCACCTTGTCCGGCGGGGCCGCGACGGTCTGAGCGGTCTTGTCGGCGATCAGTGAATCGGTCCTGGTCAGCCACGGCGCGAGCATCACCCGGCCGCTCGGGAACTGTCCGAAGCCGATGTTGACCTGGGAGGCGGCCATCAGCAGCACCAGCAGGCTCAGGCCGAACGTGAGCGCCCGGCGCCGCCGGGGCAGCCGGCGCATCCGGTAGCCCGCCAGGCAGAAGCCCAGCAGGGCGACGGCTATCCACCAGGTGACGTACCGGGGCGTGCCCTCGGGGAACGGGTGCCACCAGCCGTCCACCAGGACGTCGAGCAGCAGGCTGAGCGCGCCCGCGGTGGCCAGGGCGGCGGGCAGGCGGAACCGCCACCAGTCCCGGCCGCGGCGGACGGCCAGCAGGGCGAGCGCCGCCCAGCCGGCGGTGAGCACGGCGTACGGGATCGGGCCGTGGGTGAGCGGCCAGTCGATCGGGTTCCAGCGGGTGGCGAGGGTGAGCGTGGTCATGCGGCTTTCCCCGGTGGGGTGGTGTCGGCCAGGAATCCGTAAGCCACGACGTTGCCCTCGTAGCCGTGGTCCTCGCTGTACGCGCCGCCGCAGGTGATGACCCGCAGCTGAGCGTCGGCGGCCTGGCGGTAGACCCGGTCGTCCGGGAAGTCCTTTCGGTCGTGCACTTCGATGGCGTACAGCTGGTAGACGGCGGTGGCGCCGTCCACCCGGGCGATCTCGACCCGGTCTCCCCGGCGGAGCGCTCCGAGATGGTAGAAGACGGCCGGCCCGGACTTGTTGTCGACGTGCCCCGCCAGGATGGCGGTGCCGCGCTGGCCCGGGGTGGCGCCGCCGCGGTACCAGCCCGCGAGGTTGCGGTCGGCCTCGGGCGGGACCTGCAGGTGGCCGTCGGGGTCCAGGCCGAGCTCGGTGACCGGGGCGTCCAGGCGGACGGCCGGGATGCGGATCCGGGTCGGGGCGGACGGGCCGAGCGGCGGGACGACGGAGACCGGGGCGAAGCCGGACAGCGCCTGCCCGGCCCGCGGGGCGGGCGGCAGCACGGGCGTGCCGCCGTCGTGCAGCAGCCAGGCCCCGAGCACCAGCGCGGAGCCCGCCGCCAGGGTGCCCGGCCAGGGGCTCCTGCTCTGCTGGTCACCCACGGGCCCTCCCCTCTGCCGACCGGAATCCCGCTTCCTGGGAGTTTCCTGGGAACTCATTCAACCGGACCGGAACCCTAGGGCACGTCCCCACGACGGTCGTATCCGCACCCGCCGATCGGCAGGGATGCGGGCCCCGCCCGCACGGCGAGCGAAGGCCTGGACACCGAACGTGACGAATCCGTTCCGCGTGCGAGCGCGGCGGAAACACCCGTCGAACAGCTCCGACGACCTGACCCACCGGTTCGGTTGCGTCAATCGAGCGATCGATTACGACCGCCCGCTGTGCCTCTTCGACCGTTCTTGCCCTCATGCCATGCTGACCCGATCACGGGTTCTATCGCTCCTCACGGTCCGAGCGGACTTCCGCACGCCATACGCCTGCCGAACGCCACATGAACGGAGTGACCATGGACGCTCTCTCCCGCCGCACCCTGTTGGCCGCCGGGGCGGCCGCCGCCGCCACCCTCGCGGCCGGCTGCGGCAGCGACCGGGCCGCCGGCGGCGGGGAGCACGCTGCGGGCGGGGAGCACCCGACGGGCGGCGCGCCGGACGGCGGGCAGAGCGCCGTCCCGGCCCCGGTCCCGCAGAAGCCGCAGGTCGTCCTGATCGGCGACGGCTCCACCTCCGACACCGGCACCCAGCCGCACCAGCCCGTCCCCGAGAGGCTCCGGCCCGGCCAGCGCCCGCCACAGTTCGTGGTCTTCTCCTGGGACGGCGCCGGCGAGCTCGACAACGGCCTGTTCGGCCGCTTCCGCCGGCTGGCCCAGGAGCACAACGCCTCGATGACCTTCTTCCTCAGCGGCCTCTACCTGCTGCCGGAGTCCAAGAAGGACCAGTACCTCCCGCCGCAGCACCAGGCCGGCGCCTCCGAGATCGGCTACCTGAGCGACCAGCACATCCGCACCACCCTGGAGAACGTGCACGCCGCCTGGCTGGAGGGCCACGAGATCGGCACCCACTTCAACGGCCACTTCTGCGGCTCCACCGGCGTCGGCCAATGGTCCCCGGAGGAATGGGACAGCGAGATCCAGCAGGCGATGGACTTCGTGACGAACTGGCGCACCAACACCGGCTTCACCGACCTGCCGGCACTGCCCTTCGACTACCGCAAGGAGTTGATCGGCAGCCGCACCCCCTGCCTGGAGGGCCAGCGCAACCTGCTGCCCACCGCGGTCAAGCGCGGCTGGCGATACGACAGCAGCGGCAACGGCGCCCAGGTGTGGCCGCAGAAGATCCAGGGCGGCGCGCTGTGGGACATCCCGCTGCAGTCCATCCCCTTCCCCGGACACACCTTCCAGGTGCTGTCGATGGACTACAACATCATGTACAACCAGTGCGGCCCCAACACCAAGGCCGACCCGGCGCTCTACCAGGGCTTCCAGGCCCAGGCCCGGGACTCCTACCTGATGGGCTTCGACCGCACCTACACCAGCAACCGGGCGCCGTACATCATCGGCAACCACTTCGAGGAGTGGAACGGCGGCATCTACATGAACGCCGTCGAGGACGTGCTCAAGACCATCGCGGACAAGCCGGAGGTCCGGCTGGTCTCCTTCCGCCAGCTGGTGGACTGGCTGGACGCCCAGGACCCGGCGGTGCTGCGCAAGCTGCAGAGCCTCGGCCCGGGCCAGTCCCCGGCCGGCGGCTGGGAGGGCCTCCTCGGCACCCCGGGGGCGCCGCCGCCGGCCCCCTCCCCCACCGCCACCGCGGGCTGAGCGTCAGGACCGGGTGCGGACCCGGCCGGCGAGCAGCGCCCCCAGCAGCGCCACCCCGGCCATCACCAGCAGGATCACCGCGAAGGCGCCGGGCGAGCCCGCGGCCTCGGCGCTCTCGTGGGCGACGGCGAGCGAGCCGCCGCCCAGCGCCGCGAACAGCACCCCGGCCAGGCCCGTCAGCAGCACGTTGCCCAGCGCGTCGCTCACCTGCAGGGCGGCCGAGTTGGCCCCGGCGTCCTCCGGCGCGGAGAGCTTCATCATCAGCACGCTGACGCTCGCGACCGCCAGGCCCATCCCGATGCCGCCGACGCCCCAGGCCACCGAGGCCGCCCAGGCCGGCACCCCCGGAACCAGCACCAGCGCGGCGCCCGCGATCGCCGCCGCGGTCAGCACGAAGCCGCACCGGATCATCGCCTCGCGGTAGCGCTCGGCCCCGGGCCGCCCCTGCAACCAGGAACCCAGCGCCCAGGAGAGCCCGCCGCTGGTCAGGGTCAGCCCGGCCAGCGTCGGCGAGAGGCCGCGCTGGGTGGTCATCATCAGCGGGATGAAGGCCTCGGCCGCGAAGAACGCCCCGGCCGCCACCCCGCGCAGCAGGATCACCGTCGGCAGCCCGCGCCCGGCCCGCAGGGTCCGCTTCGGCAGCAGCCCGAGGACCGCCGGCACCAGCAGCGCCGCCCCGGCGATCCCGGGGACCAGCCCGATCAGGTCGCGGCGCTGGCCCGCGTACTGGAGCAGGCCGGCGCCGACCGCGGCCATCGCGGCCAGCAGGGTGCGCCGGCGGTCGAAGTCCGCGCCCTTGAGCACCGGGTGCTCCCGCTCCGAGCGGGCCAGCGCCGGGCCCATCACGACCAGCGGCAGCAGGATCAGCACCGGCACCGCCAGGAACACCCAGCGCCAGCCGAGGTGCTGGGTGACGGCCCCGGAGACCAGCGGCCCGACGATCGAGGGCAGCACCCAGGCCGAGGAGAAGGCCGCGAACACCGCCGGGCGCAGCCGCTCCGGGTAGGCCCGGCCGACCACCACGTACAGCGCGACGATCACCAGCCCACCGCCCAGGCCCTGGATCGCCCGCCCGGCCACGAACACCCACATGCCGGGCGCCGTGCCGGCCACCACCAGGCCGGCGCCGAACACCGCGATGCCGGTGAACAGCGGCCGCAGCGGCCCGCGCCGGTCGCACCACTGCCCGGAGACGACGAGCGCGAACAGCGTGGTGGTGAAGTAGCCGGAGAAGGCGAAGGCGTACAGCCCGAGGCCGTGCAGCTGGCGGGCCGCGGTCGGCATCGCGGTGTTGACCGCGGTCGCCTCGAAGGCGATCACCAGGACCACCGACACGATTCCCAGCGTCAGCGCCCGGTGGCGGCCACCGAGGACCCCGCCGCCGGGGTCGGTGCCGTCGGGTATCGGGGTGGAGTCGACCGAGGTGGGGGAGGCAGTGGTCATACGTAACATCGTAAGAGCCGTCCGCCTCGATGACCCCTGACCCGAGTCGGTGATCGGATCGGTCCGCAGGCGTAGGACCGGCGCGGCGGACCGGGACGGCGGACCGGGACAGCGGGCCGGGGCAGCGGGCCGGGGCAGCGGGCCGGGGCTCAGTGCAGCACCTTGAGCCCCACCGCGCCGGAGACGATCAGCAGCAGGCAGCCGATCCGGGCCACGGTCACCGGGTCCCCCAGGGCGGCCATGCCGTAGAGCGCGGTGCCGACCGCGCCGATGCCGACCCAGACCGCGTACCCGGTGCCGATCGGGATGGTGCGCATCGCGTACGCCAGCCCGCCCATGCTGAGCAGCAGGGCGACGCCGAACACGAGGCTGGGAACGAGGCGGGAGAAACCCCTGGACGATTCCAGGGCCACCGCCCACACGGTCTCCAGGAGACCCGAGACGACCAGAACGAGCCAAGCCATGACGGCCGTACCTCCGCAGTCCACAGCGGCCGGTTTGCCGCTGAACTGCGTCGTCTTGTCGTCACCGGGTACGACGCGCTCGTCCGGGGTGGCGGGAAAACAGCCACCGCCTCCGACGGTAGCACACATTGCCATACAGAATTTACAAAACTTCGTTGACCCCATTCCCCGGCTCCGCCATCCTGAATTCACTGGCCGTGTGCCCGAGTGGTTCAGGGGACCGTCTGCAAAGCGGTGAACGCGGGTTCAATTCCCGCCACGGCCTCGGAAAAGGGAATTGCCGGTCGACTCGGAACGTCGACCGGCAATTCCCTTCGCGCTTTTCGGGCCAGACTTTTCCGGTCAGCCTTTCCGGTCAGCCTTTCCGGTCAGGCCGTGACCGCGTCCTCCGCCCGGATCGGCAGCCGGCCGACCGGCAGGCCGGTGGCGGCCCGGACGGCGGCGGCGACGGCCGACGGAGCGACCACTGCGGGGACGGCGCTGACCGCCTTGGCCCCGAAGGTGGCGACCACGTCCCGCTCCTCCAGCAGAGCGGCGATCCGCACCTCCGGGGTGTCCAGCGAGGTGGGCAGCCGGTAGCCGGTCAGCGAGGGGTTGAGCAGCACCCCGCCCGAGGTCTGCAGGTCCTCCATCAGCGCCAGGCCCACGCCCTGGGCCACGCCGGCCTCGATCCGGTCCTCGATCTGCCGCGGGTTCAGCGCCCGCCCGACGTCCTGGGCGACGGCCATCTCGACCACCCGAACGGTGCCCAGCTCGATGTCCACGTCCACCACCGCGCGCATCGCGCAGAAGGAGATGGAGACGAAGGCGTCGCCCTGCCCGGACTCGTCCAGCGGCTCGGTCGGGTGCGGGCGGCACTGTGCGGTGGCCCAGAGCTCCTTGCCCTCCAGCGCCTCGGCGACCGGCATGCCGAGCACCCCGTCATAGGAGGTGATCTTGCCGTCGGCGATCTGCAGCAGCTCCGCCGACATCCCGAAGTTGGCCGCGATCGGCTGCAGCAGCTGGTGGCGGACCATCAGCGCGGCCCGCTCGACCGCGCCGCCGGAGACCCAGGTGTGCCGGCCGCGGGCGGAGGGCCCGGCGATCGACTGGTCGCTGTCGGCCGGTGCGATGTAGACCTCGCTGACGCCCAGCACGGTCTGCACGATCTGGCGGGCCAGCGTGGCGAAGCCCTGCCCGGCGTCGACGGCCGCGCAGATCACCGTGGCGTGGTCGCCGCTGACCCGCACGGTGGCGGTGGAGACCTCGTCCTCGCCCTCCGCGCCCAGCATGTGCACCATGCCGACGGCGTAGCCGATGCCGCGGCGCACCGCCGACGGGTCCCCGGCGCCGCCGGGCCCGCCCGGCAGCAGCCACTCGGCGTCCGGGTCGTCCACCGGCAGGGCCGGCAGCGGCTCGGCCGCCACCGCGTCCAGCAGCGCCTTCACCGGCGCCGGGCAGGTGACGGCCTGCCCGGTGGGCATCGGGTCGCCGGTGGACATCGCGTTGCGACGGCGGATCTCCACCGGGTCCACGCCCACCCGGGCGGCCAGCTGGTCCATCTGCGACTCGTACGCGAAGCAGGCCTGCAGCGCGCCCTCGCCGCGCATCCGCCCGGCCGGCGGGTTGTTGGTGCGCACCGCCCAGGCGTCCACGAACACGTTCGGGCAGACGTACGGGCCGACCGAGAAGGCCGTCGCGGCGGCCAGCGCCTCGGCGGAGACGTCCGCGTAGGCGCCGCCGTCCAGCAGGATCTGCGCCTCGACCTTCACCAACGTGCCCTCGGCGTCGGCGTGGTGGCGGTAGCGCAGGAGCGCGGGGTGACGCGAGGCGTGGGTGTGGAAGGACTCCTCGCGGGTCAGCGTCATCTTCACCGGGCGGCCGGTGCGCAGCGCCAGCAGCGCCAGGGTGACCTGGAAGGCGAGGTCCTCGCGGTCGGTGGTGGCGCCGGGCACGCCGGTGACCACCAGCCGGACCCGGTCCGGCTCCAGGCCCAGGCAGGCGGCGGTGCGGTCGCGGTCGCCGTGCGGGTCGGTGGAGGACAGGTGCAGTTCGACGCCGCCGTCCGGGCGCGGTACGGCCAGGCCGGCCTCGGCGCCGAGCGGGGCCGGGTCCTGCCGGCCGACCTGGTAGAGGCCCTCGACGACGATCTCACCGACCGCCTCCGGGTCCCCGGCGCGCAGCGGCAGGTGGCGGAACAGGTTGCCGTCCGGGTGCAGCGGCGGCGCGGTGAAGGCCTGCTCGGGGTCGGTCACGGCCTCCATCGGCTCGTAGTCGACCGTGATCAGGCCGACCGCCAGCCGGGCGGTGTCCGGGTGGTCGGCGGCCACCGCGGCGATCGGCTCGCCGTGGTGGCGCACCACGCCGGAGGCCAGCACCGGCCGGTCGGCGACGATCGGGCCGGCCGGGGCGCCGTCGGGGGTGCCGTCCGGGCCCGGCGGCAGGTCGGCGGCGGTGACCACGGCGTGCACGCCGGGCAGGGCGAGCGCGGCCGAGGTGTCGATGCCGCGGATCCGGGCGTGCGGGTGCGGCGAGCGCAGCACCGCGCCCCACAGCAGCCCCTCGGCCCACAGGTCGGCCGCGTACGGGTAGATGCCGAGCGCCTTGGGCAGCGCGTCGCTGCGCAGCGGGGAGCTGCCCAGGCCGAACGGCTCCGGCGCGCCGCCCTCGCCGCCGTCCTGCTGGATTGCTGCGCCGATGTCGGTAGGCGACGTCATGATGCGTGGTCGTCCTCGGGGAGGCGGATGCCGTGGGCGGGGGTGGCGGTGTACGGGGCACCGGCCGGGGCGCCGCCCTCGGCCGGGGCACCGTGCGGGTCCGCGTACGGGGTGCCGTGCGCGGGGGTCGGCTCGTAGACCGGGGCGTCGTAGCCGGTGTCGTAGCCGTGCTGCGGCGGGTGGCCGTCCGGGAAGCCGGCCGGCACGTAGGTGCCGTGCGCGGGGGTGGCCTGGTAGGCCTGCTCGGGGTAGCCCTGCGGCGGGTAGTAGACGTGGTCGTCGGCGGCCTGGGCGGGGATGCCGGGCGGCATCGCGGCCAGCGCGGAGGTGTCGTACACGCCGGTGTCGTAGCCGCCGTCGCCGTACCCGGGGTCGGCCTGGGCCGGGACGGGGGCCGGCTCGGCGATCGGCTGCGGGACGTGCTCGATCCAGGCCTCGGCGTCGGCGTAGACCGGCGGCTCGACGACCGGCTCCGGCTCGACGGCGGCGGGCTGCCCGACCGTCGCCTCGGCCGGGGCCCCGCCCACCGGTTGCTCGGCGACGGCCTCCTCGGCGGCGGCCGCGGCGGCCTCCTCCGCTTCCTCGGCCTCCAGCGCGCGGGCGTCCGCGACGGTCTGGACGGCGGCCAGCACCCCGCGGTAGCCGGTGCAGCGGCAGAGGTTGCCGCACAGCGCCTGCCGCGCCTCGACGTCGGTGGGCCGGTGGTTGCGCTGGAGCAGGTCGTGCACGGCCATCGCCATGCCGGGGGTGCAGTAGCCGCACTGGACGGCGCCGGAGGCGGCCAGCGCCTGCTGGACGTCGCTCGCGCCGCCGCCGGCCGACAGGCCCTCGACGGTGTTGATCTCGCTGTCGGCGGCCAGCGCGGCGGGCACCAGGCAGCCGGCCACCAGCTGGCCGTCCACCTGCACCGAGCAGGCGCCGCACTCGCCCTGCTCGCAGCCGTCCTTGGCTCCGGCCAGGCCGAGCCGCTCGCGCAGCACGTAGAGCAGGCTCTCGCCGATCCAGGCGTCGGTGACGGGCCGTTCGAAACCGTTGACCCGCAGCGTGTAGGAGGCGCACGGGCGCAGCTCGCGGGTGACCTGCGGGGTGAGGCCGAGCGGGTCGGCGTCGAGGGTCTCGATGGGGTCTGTGGTCACTTCAGCGCCCTTCCCAGTGCCCGTCGGGCCAGCACCGATACGGTACGCCGCAGCCGAACGGCGGCCGCGGTCGGCCCCTCGGTCACGGCCTCCCAGGCGCCCTCGGCGCCGTAGTTGTCGGGGACGCAGGCGGCGGCCACGTACTCGCCGAAGGCGGCGGTGGCGGCCGGGTCGATCTCCCGGCTGCCGTCCCAGTCGATGCACCCGGCCACCCAGGCCTCGGCCTCCAGCGGGCGCAGCGGCACCGGGGCGACGGCCCCGACGGCGCAGCGCACGGCGCGCCGGGCCGGGTCGAGGACCAGCGCGACGGAGGCGGTGGCACGGGCCGGGCCGCTGCGGCCGGTGGCCTTGAGGAAGACCTGCGGCGCGTGCAGCAGCGGGACCCGTACCCAGGTGAGCAGTTCGCCGGGGCGCACCGGGTCGAGGCCGGTGAGCAGGTGACTGACCGGCACCTCGCGGCTGCCGCCGGCCCGGGCCAGGGTGACGCTGGCCTCCAGCGCGGCGAGCACCGGGAGGGTGTCGCCGGCCGGGGCGGCGGTGACGATGTTGCCGCCGAGGGTGCCGACGTTGCGGACCTGCGGCGGGCCGGCGGTGCGGGCGGCGTCGGCGAGCGCGGGGATGAGCGCGGCGAAGTCGGGGCGGTCCATCCGGGCGTGGGTGAGTCCGGCGCCCAGGACGGCGGTGCCGCCGTCCTCGTAGCGCCAGCCGCGCAGTTCGGTGATCCGGCCGAGGCCGACCAGGGCGGCGGGGCGCAGCCGTCCGGCGTTGACGGCCTCCATGAGGTCGGTGGCTCCGGCCACCGGTACCGCGGCCGGGGCGGCGGCCAGCGCGTCGACGGCCTCGTCGAGCGAGGCCGGCAGCATGATCGTCCGGTTCACCTGGGTCCCACCGTGCTCCACTTGCTCATCGATCGCCTGCCGCCCGCGGCCGTGGCCGTCCTGTCCGCGTCAGCAGCCCGGCCTGGCCCGTAGGGTACGGGCGATCGGGCCGGGTTGGGCAACTCTGGCACACAATGCTCGATGATCATTTCGGGACCGGTGAACGGGACTGCCCGATTGGGACGGATACCGGGCGGTATCTGCCCCGACCCGGGCCGGGCCAGGGCAGATGTTCATCTGTTCTTGACGTCAGATGACCACCCATAAGTTCCCACGCCCCCGTTTCGCAGCGGGAGTCACGATCACCGCACCGGCGGCGGTCCGTCGATCGGCCGGCCGGCCACCCCGGGCCGGCGCTGCCAGGGGTGCGGGCCGTCGGCCGGGCGGTACTCGACGCCGAGCGCGTCCAGCACCCTCAGGTGCCCGGCCAGCCGCTGCTCGAAGCCCGCGAAGTCGCGCTCGGCCGGCGCGGCGGGCAGGTCGGACCAGGCGACCTCGGCGAAGGCGACCAGCCGGGGGAAGGCCCGGTAGTCGAGGTCCCGGGCGCTGTCCGCGAACTCGCTCCACAAGTTGGCCTGGGTGCCGATGACGTGCCGGGCGGCGGCCCCGTCCAGCTGCTCCGGGACCGGCTCGAAGCGGTAGACGTCCTCCAGGGTGCGCACGAAGCCGACCGGGATCGGCTCGTCCGGCCCGTCGGCCTGCCGGTGGTCGAGGTAGACGTGCTGCTCGGGGCACATCACCACGTCGTGGCCGGCCTTCGCGGCCGCGATCCCGCCGCCGAAGCCGCGCCAGGACGAGACCGCCGCGCGGGGCGCCAGCCCGCCCTCCAGGATCTCGTCCCAGCCGATCAGCCGGCGGCCGCGCCCGGCCAGCCAGCGGTCGAAGTGCCGGATCAGGTGGCTCTGCAGCTCGTCCTCGTTGACCAGGCCGAGCTCGCGGATCCGGGCCTGCGCGGCGGCGCTGTCCTTCCACTGCTCCTTGGGGCACTCGTCGCCGCCGAGGTGGACGAACTCGGACGGGAACAGTTCCAGGACCTCCTCCAGCACGCCCTCGAAGAAGCGCAGGGTCTCCTCGGAGGCGTTGAGCACGTGGTGGCTCACCCCCCAGTCCGTCCACACCCCGAGCGCGGCGGTGTCCACCACGTCGGTGTTGCCCAGTTCGGGGTAGGCGGCGACGGCGGCCTGGGTGTGGCCGGGCAGGTCGATCTCCGGGACGACGGTGATCCCGCGCGCGGCCGCGTAGGCGACGATCTCGCGCAGGTCGTCCTGGGTGTAGTAGCCGCCGTGCGGGCGGTCGTCGCGGCGCCGGCCGGCCCGGTAGCCGACCATCGAGCGCTCCCGCCAGGCGCCGCGTTCGGTCAGCCTCGGGTAGCGCTTGATCTCCACCCGCCAGCCCTGGTCGTCGGTCAGGTGCAGGTGGAGCACGTTGAGCTTGTGCGCCGCCAGCAGGTCGACGTAGCGCAGCACGTCGGACTTGGGCAGGAAGTGCCGGGCGACGTCCAGCAGCACGCCCCGCCAGCCGAACCGGGGGGCGTCCGCGATGTCGGCGCCCGGAAGCACCCAGCCCTCGCGGCGCAGCGGGGAGCGCCGGTAGGCGTCCGGCCCGAGCAGCTGCCGCAGGGTCTGGGCGGCCCACAGCGCACCGGCCGGGCCGCCGACGGCGAGCAGGGCGTGGCCGGGGCGCACCGTGATCCGGTACGCCTCGGCGGCCAGCGCGTCGTCCTGGACCAGTTCGATGCCCGCGCCCGGCCGGCCCGGGCCGAACGGCAGTCCGGTCGCGGCGGACAGCGTGCCGCGCAGCCACCGCTCGGCGTCGGCCAGCCCGGGCGGCGCGGTCAGCGTGGTGGCGGCGTCCAGCGGGAAGTCCTCGTCCGGGCGGCGGACGGCACTCGAAGGCGCGGGAATGAGGTCCATTCCGACATCCTGCCCGCGCCCGGAACGATTGGCATAGACCACCGTGGAAACCCGGTGCTACGCGGAACGGCGTTCCCCGGCGTTCGTCGGAAGCGGGGGCCGCCGGGGACTACTTGTCGTCGCCGTCGCCGCCCTGCGGCTTGCCGATGCCGTCGTAGATCTCCTTGCACATCGGGCAGACCGGATACTTCTTCGGGTCGCGACCGGGCACCCACACCTTGCCGCACAGCGCGACCACCGGGGATCCGGAGAGCGCGCTCTCCATGATCTTGTCCTTCTGGACGTAGTGCGCGAAGCGCTCGTGGTCGCCGTCCCCGTGGGACACCTGCGGGACGGGCTCGACCAGGGTGCCGGTGCCGAGGCCGCGCTCGGGCTCAAGAGTGCTCATAGGTGACAAGTCTATGGGCGCCCCCGGAAACCGGGCCAGTGTCGCGCGGGCGGACCGGACAACCGGGCGGGGTTCAGTTCAGCGTCGGGTCGTCCGGGTAGGTCGCCAGCAGCGCCAGCGGCCCGCGCTGGCGGCGCAGCACCGAGCGCCACAGCCGCTCCGGCTCGGGGCTGGAGATGTCCCCGGGCTCGCAGTCCACCAGGTACCAGGCGCCGCTCTCCAGCTCGGCCTCCAGCTGGCCCGGTGACCAGCCGGCGTACCCGGCGAAGATCCGCAGGCTCCCCAGCTCGCCGGCCAGCACCTCCGGCGGCGCCTCCAGGTCGACCAGGCCGATCGCGCCGTGCACCCGCCGCCAGCCCAGCGGGTCGCCGGTGCCCGGCTCCCCCGGCGCGACGGCCAGGCCCAGCGCCGAGTCCAGCGCCACCGGCCCGCCCTGGAACACCACCGCCGGCTGCCCGACGAGTCTGCCCCAGCCGTCCAGCACACTGCCCACCTCGACCGGCGTCGGCCGGTTGAGGACCACACCGAGCGCCCCCTCGGCGTCGTGGTCGAGGAGGAGCACCACCGCCCGCGCGAAGTTCGGATCGGTGAGCAGGGGCGTCGCGACGAGCAGACGGCCGGTGTGGGACCGGCCTCCGTGCGAATGGGCCGCCGTCATGCCACACATGATCCCGCAGAACGGCACCGGTCGGACACCGCAACACTCGAAACCCCGCCACGCCGAAAGAACACCCGTACGGCCGCACCGGGCGGGCGGGAGCGGCCCCGGGGAGAGCACCATCACGGGAGAGGCAAACGGGAACCATCGGGACGCCTACTACCATCTACGGATGGTGGACGCCCTTCTACGGTGCCGACTCGGATTCTCCGGGGGCCCGAACGCGCCCGTACGCCGTACCACCGGTCCACCGGCGGCTCCGGACCGGAGCCCGTCCCACCCCTCTGGCACCCCGGATTGCGAGAACGATGACCGACGACGTCCTGCTGGTCCACGGCGGAAACCCGCTCGAAGGCGAGATCCGCGTCCGCGGTGCGAAGAACCTGGTCCCCAAGGCCATGGTCGCCGCCCTCCTCGGCCAGGGCCCCAGCAGACTGCGCAACGTCCCGGACATCCGCGACGTCAAGGTGGTCCGCGGCCTGCTGCAGCTGCACGGCGTGACCGTGCGCACCGGTGACGAGGACGGCGAGCTGATCCTCGACCCCTCGCACGTCGAGAGCGCCAATGTGGCCGACATCGACGCGCACGCCGGCTCCTCGCGGATCCCGATCCTGTTCTGCGGCCCGCTGCTGCACCGCCTCGGCCACGCCTTCATCCCCGGCCTCGGCGGCTGCGACATCGGCGGCCGCCCGGTCGACTTCCACTTCGAGGTGCTGCGCCAGTTCGGCGCCACCATCGAGAAGCACCCGCAGGGCACCTACCTGGTCGCCCCGCAGCGGCTGCGCGGCACCAAGATCGAGCTGCCCTACCCCTCGGTCGGTGCGACCGAGCAGGTGCTGCTCACCGCCGTCCTCGCCGAGGGCGTCACCGAGCTGCGCAACGCGGCCATCGAGCCGGAGATCGTCGACCTGATCTGCGTGCTGCAGAAGATGGGCGCGATCATCACGCTGGGCACCGACCGCACCATCCTGATCACCGGCGTGGACGAGCTGGGCGGCTACACCCACCGCGCCCTGCCGGACCGCCTGGAGGCCGCTTCCTGGGCCTGCGCGGCGCTCGCCACCAAGGGCGACATCTACGTCCGCGGCGCCCGCCAGCTGGAGATGATGACCTTCCTCAACACCTTCCGGAAGGTCGGCGGCGCCTTCGAGGTCGACGACGAGGGCATCCGCTTCTGGCACCCGGGCGGCGAGCTCAAGGCCATCGCCCTGGAGACCGACGTGCACCCGGGCTTCCAGACCGACTGGCAGCAGCCGCTGGTGGTCGCGCTGACCCAGGCCACCGGGCTGTCCATCGTGCACGAGACGGTGTACGAGTCGCGCCTCGGCTTCACCGGCGCGCTCAACCAGATGGGCGCGCACATCCAGCTCTACCGCGAGTGCCTGGGCGCCACCCCGTGCCGCTTCGGCGCGCGCAACTTCCTGCACTCCGCGGTGGTCTCCGGCCCGTCCAAGCTGATGGGCGCCGAGCTGGTCATCCCGGACCTGCGCGGCGGCTTCTCGTACCTGATCGCGGCGCTGGCGGCCGAGGGCACCTCGACCGTGCACGGCATCGACCTGATCAACCGCGGCTACGAGAACTTCATGGAGAAGCTGCGCGACCTGGGTGCCCACGTGGAGCTGCCCAGCGAGCAGCTGGTCGACGCCTGACGAGCGGGTCGTACGGCGAGAGGCCGGGCTCCCCCGCGGGGAGCCCGGCCTCTCGGGCGTTCAAGGGGTGACTCAGCCCTTGGCGGCTTCCTTCAGCTTGGAGCCGGCGCTCACCTTGGCGCTGTAGCCGGCCGCGATCTGGATCGGCTCGCCGGTCTGCGGGTTGCGGGCGGTGCGGGCAGCGCGGTGGGTGCGCTCGAAGGTCAGGAAACCGGGGATGGTGACCTTCTCGTCGCCCTTGGCGACGACCTCGCCGACGATCTCGGCGAAGGCGGCCAGAACGGCGTCGGCGTCCTTGCGGGTCACCTCGGCGCGCTCGGACAGCGCGGCCACCAGCTCACTGCGGTTCATGTGTACTCCTGTGGTCTGTTCGCTTGCGGTGTGCGGGGGCCCATCGGTGCTCCCACCGGGGGGCACCCGGATGGGCCGCAGGTCCGCACACTGTGCTCATGCAGGCAATGCGTGGTCGCAGGCCGGGTCCGTACCCGGTGCCGCGCGCCGGAGCCGTCGAAGGCCCGCCCGCCCGCCTGGGAACGAATCCTGCCCCGACCGGCCCCGAGAAAGCCAATCGGGCCCCGGCCGGGCCACCCGAACATCGCCCGCCCGTTGGAGGTGTGACGCTCCGTCGGCTCCGGCGGACCGGGCGCGGGCGGCGGTCGGGACGACTCGCCGGAAGACCAGGGGGACGTTCCGTACTTGTCGGACACGCCTGCCCCGTGCAGGGCTACCGTACGCCCTAGGCACGACAAGCCCAAACACGCCCCTCGCCCTTGTGTCGCAAGGGTTCGGGGCGGGCTTGGGGGAGCATGGCCGCTAATCGGACATTTGACCGATCGGCAACACGTCGCCGGGCGGACCGTCAGAGCTTGACGGCGACCCTCAGAGCTTGACGGTCGGGAAGGCGGCGGTGTCGAGGGTGCCGACGATGCCCGGGGTCGGACGGGCCGGGGCGGGGGCCTCCTGGGCGCCGGCCAGGGCCGCCTCGCGCACGGCGGCGGCGACGGTCTTGGCGACGTCCTTGTTGAAGACGCTCGGGATGATGTAGTTGGCGTTCAGCTCGTCGTCGGCGACGGTGGTGGCCAGCGCCCGGGCGGCGGCGATCATCATCTCGGTGTTGACCGTGCGGCTCTGGGCGTCCAGCAGGCCGCGGAAGACTCCCGGGAAGACCAGCACGTTGTTGATCTGGTTCGGGAAGTCGCTGCGGCCGGTGGCGACCACGGCGGCGGTCTGGCGGGCGACGTTCGGGTCGACCTCCGGGTCCGGGTTGGCCAGCGCGAAGACGATCGCGTCCTCGGCCATGGTGGCCAGGTCGTCGCCGTCCAGCACGTTCGGGGCCGAGACGCCGATGAACACGTCGGCGCCCGCCACGGCCTCCTTGAGGCTGCCGGTGCGGCCCGAGCGGTTGGTGTGCTCGGCGATCCAGCGCAGGCTGTCGTTGAGGTCCTCACGGCCCTCGTGGACCACACCGTGCACGTCCGCCACGGTGGCGTGCTCGACACCGGCCGACAGCAGCAGCTTGAGGATCGCGGTACCGGCGGCGCCGGCCCCCGACATCACCACGCGGATGTCGCCGATCTCCTTGCCGACCACCTTCAGCGCGTTGGTGAGGGCGGCCAGCACCACGATCGCGGTGCCGTGCTGGTCGTCGTGGAAGACCGGGATGTCCAGGGCCTCGCGCAGCCGGGCCTCGATCTCGAAGCAGCGCGGCGCGGAGATGTCCTCCAGGTTGATGCCGGCGAAGCCGGGGGCGATCGCCTTGACGATGGCGACGATCTCGTCGCTGTCCTGGGTGTCCAGGCAGATCGGCCAGGCGTCGATCCCGGCGAAGCGCTTGAACAGGGCCGCCTTGCCCTCCATGACGGGCAGTGCGGCCGCGGGGCCGATGTTGCCCAGGCCCAGCACCGCCGAGCCGTCGGTGACCACCGCGACGCTGTTGCGCTTGATGGTGAGGCGGCGGGCGTCCTCGGGGTTCTCGGCGATCGCCATGCAGACCCGGGCGACACCCGGGGTGTAGATCATGGAGAGGTCGTCACGGTTGCGGATCGGCAGCTTCGAGGACATCTCGATCTTGCCGCCGAGGTGCATCAGGAAGGTGCGGTCCGAGACCTTGCCGATCGACACGCCGTCGATCGCCCGCAGCTTCTCGACGATCTCCTCGCCGTGCGCGACCGAGCTGGCCGCCACGGTCACGTCGATCCGCAGCGCCTCCAGGCCGGACGCGGTGACGTCGAGGCCGGTCACCGATCCGCCGGAGGACTCCACGGCCGTGGTGATCGCGCTGACCGCGTTGCCGCGAGCCGGGACCTCCAGTCGCACCGTGATCGAGTTGGAGACACTGGGCACCGTCGCCATCGACGCATCCTTCTTCCGTCTGTCCCGCAGGCTCAACATTTTGTTGAAGGCATCGCCTGCGCATGCTAGACCTCGATCGTCGCACCTACCAAGGGGTACCCAGAAATAACGTTCATTGAGTGTGCGGACCCGACAACCCGGACCCGCCGTCCGAGGTCTCCCGCCGCCGGCTCCTTGCCTCTCCGGGCCGATGCGTTACATTGGACGGGACACCGGCTCGATCCAAGCCCCCGGGCCCAACCTTCGTCCCTTAGAGGGACCACTTGCCGCGAGGCGAGCATGGCGGGTCGGTGTCGTTAACGTCTGAAGGCCCCTCACCGTCGGTGAGGGGCCTTCGTGCTGGTCCGGGTCAGTCGCGCAGCAGCGCGGGCACGCCGGCCGCGTCCGGCAGGTCGTCCGGGCCGGACAGCACGGTCAACCGCTGGGTCGCCCGGGTCAGCGCCACGTACAGCACCCGCAGCCCGGCCTCCGACTCGCCGGCGATGCCGGTCGGGTCGGCGACCACCGTCGCGTCGTACTCCAGGCCCTTGGCCTCCAGGCTGCCCAGCGCCACCACGCGCTCGCCCAGGCCCTCGGTCCAGCCCGCCGCCTCGGCCCGGCGGTCCATCGGCACCACGATCGCCACGGTGCCGTCCACTTCCCCCAGCAGCCGCTCCAGCTCGGCCCGGGCGCCCTTGCCGAAGGCCTCCGGCGCGGGGTCGGTGACGGCCGCGAAACGCGGCTCCACGCCCACGTGGCGCACCGCGCTCGGCGAGGGCGTGCCCGGCGCGGCCAGCGCCAGCACCTTGGCCGCGACCTCGGCGATCTCGGCCGGGTTGCGGTAGTTGACGGTCAGCGTGAAGCGGCGGCGCGGCTTGCCGGAGAGCACCTCGTCCAGCGCGGCCTGGGCCTCCTGCGGGAACGGCCAGGAGGACTGCGCCGGGTCGCCGACGATCGTCCAGGTGGCCATCCGGGACCGGCGGCCGATCATCCGCCACTGCATCGGGGTGAGGTCCTGCGCCTCGTCCACGATGACGTGCGCGTACTCCTTGCGCTCGACCGGCTGGCGGTCGCGCTGACGGGCGCTGCGGTCGGCGAAGGTGGTGACCTCCTCCAGGCCGCTCAGCAGGTCCACCGCGTCCACCTCGCGGACCTTGGGCCGGGCTGCCTCGCCGAGCAGCACCTGCAGCTCGTCCACCAGCGCCACGTCGTGCGCGGACAGCGCACCCTCACCCGCCGGGGACAGGTGGCGCCAGGAAGCGGCCAGCAGCTTCGCCTCGTCCGGGGTGACGGCGCGGCGGGCGATCCGGTTGGTGTGCCGGCTCTGCTTGAGCGTGCCGAGCACCCCGCGCGGGGTCAGGGCCGGCCACCAGGCGTCCAGGAAGTCCAGGAACGGCGCCTCGTCCGAGACGTACTCGTCGAAGGACTCCTTCTCCTCCTGGCGCTGCTCCCGGGCGTAGTGGTCGGCGGGCTTGGGCAGGTGCCTGGTCGCCTCCTGCCACAGCGCGTCCAGCAGCAGCCGGCGGGCCCGCGGGCGCAGCAGGTTCAGCGGGGTGCCGCCGGAGCCCACGACGTTGCCGCGGACGGCCTTCAGCCGGCCCGCGTCCAGCTTCAGCACCTCGCCGCGGGCGACCACCTTGAGCTCCTGCGGGGCGCCCAGCTCCAGCGCCGCCCGGGCGGCCCGGCGCAGCAGCTGCGTCATCCGGGCCGAACCCTTGATCCGGGCCGCCTCCGGGGTGTCGTAGGTGCCGGCCTCGATGCCGTCCACCAGCGAGCCGACCGCGCGGATCGCGACCTGCCCCTCCTCGCCGAGCGAGGGCAGCACGCCCTCGGTGTAGGAGACCAGCAGCGGGGTCGGCGAGACCACCAGGATGCCCCCGGCGTAGCGGCGGCGGTCCTGGTAGAGCAGGTAGGCGGCGCGGTGCAGGGCGACGGCGGTCTTGCCGGTGCCGGGGCCGCCGGTGACGAGGGTGGCGCCCGCCGCGGCGGCACGGATCACCTCGTCCTGCTCCTTCTGGATCGAGGAGACGATGTCGCGCATCGAGTGGCTGCGGGCGCGGCCGAGCGAGGCCATCAACGCGCCGTCGCCGACCACGGCCAGCTCCCGGCCGTTCAGGGTGGGGGTGAGGTCGGGGCGCAGCAGGTCGTCCTCGACGCCGATCACCTTGCGGCCCTTGGAGCGGATCACCCGGCGCCGGATCACCCGGCCCGGCTCGACCGGGGTGGCCCGGTAGAACGGCGCGGCGGCGGGGGCCCGCCAGTCGATCACCAGCGGGCCGTACTCGGCGTCCAGCACGCCCAGGCGCCCGATGTGGAGGCTCTCGGCGACGGCCGGGTCGGCCGGGTCGAGCGGGGTGTCGGACGGGATGCCGTGCTCCTCCGGGGCGTCCGCCCGCTGGAGGTCGATCCGGCCGAACAGGAAGTCCTCGAACTCGTTGTTGAGCCGCTGGAGGTGGGCGCCGGCCCGGTAGACCTGGGCGTCGCGCTCGGCGAGCGCGCCGGGAGTGCCGACCTGGACCCGCTTGGCGGCGTCCTCGAGGATGTACTCGGCCTCGGCGAGCTTCTCCTCCAGCCGGTGGTAGACGGTGTCGAGGTGCTGCTGCTCACCGGCGATCTCGCGCTCGCGGACGGTCTCGTGGTCGGTGGCGGGGGTGGTGTCCGTGTTGCTCTGCATGGCCTCGGGGGTTACGACGGAATCCGGCTCCGGAAAACGAGCGGACGGATGATCCTACGCCGGGACGGGCGGCCGCGCCGCACCGGAACGGTAAAAAATTTCGAAGGCCGCCCCCCGCGCGGAGCGGTGGACGGCCTTCGGTGTGAACATGGGGTGGTGGAGATGCCGGGAATCGAACCCGGGTCCAGTGGAGTTAATTCAGGGCTTCTCCGAGCGCAGTCCGCTGTGCTTTTCTCGGCCCTGGCGGTCACACGGACAAGCCGCCAACAGGCCCAGCTGCTGTTTGATTTCCCCTCCGCCCTCGCAGCCCGGGCGGACGGTTGAGTTCCCTAGATTATGCCAGGGTCCGGGTCGGGAACTCCCCGGTCTGACACCCAAGCGCTATCGGTGCTTATTAGGCAGCGAGAGCGAACTGCTGGGAATCGCGCTTAGAGTTGGCGATTATTTTTTTGCGACACGTGGTTAACGAGATCATTGCCGCGTTCCTCGGCTCGCTTCCCCTGTTTCAACATCCCCTGTCGAAACCGATCATCCCCATGTTTTTTTGAGAAACAGCTCGGACGGTGACCGTCCGTGTTGCTTGCGCCATAGTACGCGAGGCGACGGGCGAGGGTCCAGCTGATTAACGCTGGCGCCGCCGGGCCGCCGCCACCGCGCGGGCCGCCTCGCGGGTGTCCTGCTTCTCGCGGAGCGTCTGGCGCTTGTCGTACAACTTCTTGCCGACCGCGAGCGCGAGTTCCAGCTTGACCCGGCCGTCCTTGAAGTACAGCGACAGCGGGACCAGGGTGTGGCCGGCGTCGCGGACCTTGGTCTCGATCTTGCGGATCTCCAGCTTGTGCAGCAGCAGCTTGCGCTTGCGCCGGGCCGCGTGGTTGGTCCACGTCCCCTGGGTGTACTCGGGGATGAAGACGTTGTCGATCCACGCCTCGTGGTTCTGGACGTAGGCGTAGCCGTCGACCAGGTTGGCCCGCCCCTCGCGCAGTGACTTCACCTCGGTGCCGGTGAGCACGAGGCCGCACTCGTAGGTGTCGAGGATCGTGTACTCGTGTCGCGCCTTCTTGTTCTGCGCGATCAGCTTCTGTCCGGTTTCCTTTGCCATAACGCGGTCATTCTCGCACTTCGGGGCCCGGTCGGGCAGCTGCTTTAGGCACGGGGGTGACCGCGTCCTGGGCCCGGGTACCGAGCCCGGCGAGGACGCGCAGGGCGAGCGCGTCGGTGTCCCGGCCGACGGCGGCCGGGACGTCCGGGGTGAGACCGGTGCCGTCCAGCGAGTGGCCGGCCGGGGTGTAGTAGCGGCCGACGGTCATCTCCAGCACGGCGCCGTCGGCGAGCCTGCTGGGCTGCTGGACGGTGCCCTTGCCGAAGGTGCGGGAGCCCACCACCACGGCGCGGCTGCGGTCCTGCAGGGCGCCGGCGAGCAGCTCGGCGGCGCTCATCGTTCCGCCGTCCACCAGCACCACCAGCGGGGTGCGCTGGTCTCCACCCGGCGGGGCGGTCAACTCCCGCGTCTCGCCGCGCTCCTGGTACGAGCCGACCGCCCCGCCGTCCAGGAAGATCCCGGCGGTGCCGACCGCCTCGTCCACCAACCCCCCGGAGTTGCCGCGCAGATCGAGCACCACGCCGGTGTGCGGGGCGCGCAGCGCGGCCCGCACCTGATCGGCCACGCCGCTGGTGAAGGCCCGTACGGTGATCCGCAGGTCCCCCTGGTCCAGCCGCTCGGCGGTGACCTGCTGGCTGTCCAGCAGCACCCGCCGCAGCCGCAGTTCGCGCACCTGGCCGTCGCCGCGCTGGACGGCCAGGGTGACCTCGGAGCCGGCCCTGCGCTCGCCGCCCTGTCCGCGCAGCCGGGCGACCACCTCGGTGACCGGCAGGCGGTCGGCCTGGTCCCGGTCGATCCGCAGCAGCCGGTCTCCGGGGGCGATCCCGGCCTCGGCGGCCGGTCCGGACGGGGTGACCTGGGAGACCGCCGTGACGCCGTCCTCGCCGCGGCCGACCGAGAGGCCGACGCCCAGGTAGCGGCCGTCCAGGCCCTGGCTGAACTCGGCGTACTCCTGGGCGCTGTAGTACGCGCCCCAGCGGTCGCCGCCGGCCGCGAGCAGGTGCTCGGCCTGCTGCTCGGACAGCGCGGTGCCCGCCGGGTCCACCGGGAGCCCGGCGGCGGCCGGGGCGAGGTCGACGGAGGCGCGGTGCGGGGGCGGCGCGCTCGGGTCGCCCCAGGCGCCGGTGGCGGCACCGGCGATCAGCACGGCGCCGAACACCAGGCCGAGGGTGGCCACCTGACGTGCCCTGCACGGAGTTTGCAGCATGGCACCGGAGTGTAGACACCGCATCGCGCGCGGCGGGCCGGAACGGCGGACCGCGGAACGGCGACGGCCCCGGACAGCGCAGTGCCGTCCGGAGCCGAAGCATCCGGTGGGGATCAGACCTTGAGGTACTTGCGCAGCGTGAAGAACGCCGCGATGCCGGCCATGCCCATACCCACCACGATCAGCAGCGGGATCACCGCGAGCACCGAGCTCAGGCCGATGAAGTGGATGAACTGCACCCGGTCGGCCAGCCAGTGCTGGACGAAGAAGTGCCCGCCGAGCAGCAGGCCCGAGGCCATCACCGCACCGAGCAGCGCGGCGAACGCGGCCTCGGCGATGAACGGCATCTGGACGTAGAAGTTCGAAGCACCGACCAGGCGCATGATGCCGGTCTCGCGCCGCCTGCTGAACGCCGACACCCGGACGGTGTTGACGATCAGCAGCAAGGCGACGAAGAGCATCAGCACCATGATCACGAAGGCCGCCGTCTGGAGACCGTTGAGCAGGCCGAAGAGGTTCTCCAGGATCTTCCGCTGGTCCTCGACCGACTTGACGCCGGGCTTTCCGGCGAAGGCGCTCTGGATGACGTCGTACTTGGTCGGGTCGTTGAGCTTGACCCGCCAGGACTGCGGCATGGCGTCCGCGCCCAGGACGGAGATGAGCGGGTTGTCCGGGTTCATCTCCTTCCAGTGCTTGTACGCGTCGGCGGAACTCTCGTAGGTGGAGGACTGCACCACCGAACTCATCTTGTCCAGCTGGTCCTTGATGTCCTGGACCTGCTGGTCGGTGGCCGCTCCCTTGTCGCACTGCGGCGAGTTGCGGGCGTCCGCCTTGGTGCAGAAGTAGATGCTCACCTCGACCTTGTCGTACCAGTACCCCTTCATGGAGTTCACCTGGTCGCGGACCAGGAGCGAGGAACCGGCGAGGGCGAGGGAGAGCGCGACACTGACCACGACCGCGATGGTCATGGTCAGGTTGCGTCGGAGACCCACACCGATCTCCGACAGGACGAACTGGGCACGCATGCGGAAACAACTCCAGGGTCGGTACTGCTCGGTCTGGCGGTTCGGGCCGGCGGCCCTACGGGTCAGCGCTGGTGGGTCAGTGCTGGTACCCGTAGACGCCGCGAGCCTGGTCGCGGACGAGCAGCCCCTTGTCGAGTTCGATGACTCGCTTGCGCATCTGGTCGACGATGGCCTGGTCGTGGGTGGCCATCAGCACCGTGGTGCCGGTGCGGTTGATCCGGTCGAGCAGCTTCATGATGCCGACCGAGTTCTGCGGGTCGAGGTTACCGGTGGGCTCGTCCGCGATGAGCAGCATCGGACGGTTCACGAAGGCACGGGCGATCGCCACGCGCTGCTGCTCACCACCGGACAGCTCGCCCGGCATGCGGTCCTCCTTGCCGCCGAGGCCGACCAGCTCGAGCACCTCGGGCACCACCTTGTTGATGGCGCTCTTGGGCTTGCCGATCACCTCCAGGGCGAAGGCGACGTTCTGCGAGACCGTCTTGTTCGGCAGCAGGCGGAAGTCCTGGAAGACGGTGCCCAACTGGCGGCGCATGTGCGGCACCTTCCAGTTGGACAGCTTGCCGAGGTCCTTGCCCAGCACGTGCACCGCACCGGTGCTGGGGCGCTCCTCGCGCAGGCACAGGCGCAGGAAGGTGGACTTCCCCGAGCCGGACGAGCCGACCAGGAAGACGAACTCACCCTTCTCGATCTCCAGCGAGACGTTGTCCAGGGCGGGACGGTTCTGCTTGGGATAGGTCTTGGAGACGTTGTCGAATCTGATCACGGCTGCATCACGGAGGCCATCCTAGGCGGCGCCAGTCCTTGGTCGGTCCGCCCCGGAGGCCCGGTCCCTGGGCGGGCGATGGGAGCGCGGAGGGCCGCTCCCGGTCTGGGACCATACGCGAATCGGCGACCGGCCCGCAGGGGCGGCCCAGGGCAGCGGTCGAAATCTGGGGGAGAATGTCCGCTTATGCCCTGAATATTGCGAGCCATCTCACAGCCCGGGAGCCGGAACCGCCAGAACCTGGCAGAGTGGAGGTGGCGACCGTGTTCGGCCGCTCCCCCGTACAGGGCAGGAAAAGGAACCAAAGCCCCGTCCGGTGCGTTGGCTGTAGCAGCGAGGAGGAGATCGCATGACCTGCGACCATCTGGTGTGCGCCAACTGCAACGGCCGCGTCAGCGACGGGCGTTGCCCGGTGTGCCGCGCCAACCGGGCCCGACTGCAGGAGCAGCAGGGGCCGTTCGCCGCGCTCTCCCCCGCGATGCTGCTGGCCCTGCTGGCCGGTCTGCTCGCGGTGGCGCTGATCGCGCGGCAGGCGCTGGCCTGAGGACAGACGAGGCACGACGTACGGAGAAGGCCCCCGACCGCTGCGGTCGGGGGCCTTCTCCGTGTCCGGGTGGTGTCCGGCGCTTACTCGGCACCGGCCTCGATGCTGTGCTCGATCTTCATCGAGCCCGAAATCCTCACGCCTCGTTGGCGGTCTCGCGCTGCTTCCTCCAGCGGATCCCGGCCTCGATGAAGCCGTCGATGTCGCCGTCCAGCACGGCCTGCGGGTTGCCGGCCTCGAACGCGGTGCGGACGTCCTTGACCATCTGGTACGGGTGCAGCACGTAGGAACGCATCTGGTTGCCCCAGGAGCTGCCGCTGTCCTTGAGCGCGTCCATCGCCGCCTTCTCCTCCTGGCGGCGCCGCTCCAGCAGCTTGGCCTGGAGGACGTTCATCGCGGACGCCTTGTTCTGGATCTGCGAGCGCTCGTTCTGGCAGGAGACCACGATGCCGGTCGGGATGTGGGTGATGCGCACCGCCGAGTCGGTGGTGTTGACGCCCTGGCCGCCGGGGCCGGAGGCGCGGTAGACGTCCACCCGCAGGTCGCCCTCGTCGATGTCCACGTGGTCGGACTGCTCGACGACCGGGAGCACCTCGACACCGGCGAAGGAGGTCTGCCGGCGGCCCTGGTTGTCGAACGGCGAGATGCGGACCAGGCGGTGGGTGCCCTGCTCGACCGAGAGGGTGCCGTAGGCGTACGGCGCCTTCACGGTGAAGGTCGCGGACTTGATGCCGGCCTCTTCGGCGTACGAGGTGTCGTACACCTCGGTGGGGTACCCGTGCCGCTCGGCCCAGCGCAGGTACATGCGCATCAGCTGCTCGGCGAAGTCGGCGGCGTCCACGCCACCGGCCTCGGCACGGATGTTGATCAGCGCCTCGCGGGCGTCGTACTCGCCCGACAGAAGGGTGCGGACCTCCAGCTCCTCGACCGCTTTCTGGAGCGAGACGAGCTCGGCCTCGGCCTCGGCGCGGGTGTCCGCGTCGTCCTCGGCCTCGGCCAGCTCGAACAGCACGCCCAGGTCGTCGATTCGGCTGCGCAGGCCCTCGACCCGGCGCAGTTCGCCCTGGAGGAAGGAGAGCCGGCTGGTCACCTTCTGCGCGTTCGCGACGTCGTCCCACAGGGTGGGGGCGGCTGCCTCCTCCTCCAGGACCGCGATGTCGGCCCGGATCTTGTCCAGGTCGAGGACGGCCTCGATCGACCCCATGGTCGTATCGAGGTTCTTGAGCTCTTCGGAAGGATCGACGGCTGCCACGCCCCCCAGGGTAATGGTTCCGGGAGTGGTCATGACGACACCCCCGTCCAGGGGCGCGCTACGGCGCCCGCGGGGCGGTGCCGTGCACGGCCGGTCGGGCCGGGTGGCCGCGGTCCGGCTCGGTGGCCGCGAAGGCCGTCCAGGCCGCGGCGGCGCCCGCCAGCAGCAGGACGGTGGCCAGCAGCACGGCCAGCAGCCGGCGGCGGCGCAGCAGGGCCTGACGGTCCCGGCGGTGGCCGGGGGCGGCACGCTGGGCGCGGGACTCGGCGGCGTACGCGGCCAGCTCCTCGGCCGAGGGGCGGCGCAGGCTGGTGTGGGTGTCCCGGGTGGAGTCCGGGGCGACGCCGGGCACCAGCGGGACGGCCGGGCCGCGGCGGCGCTTGTGGATGCCCGGACCGGCGTCGACCTCGGCGTAGACGGCCTCGCCGGGGCTCAGCTGCTCCTCGGCCGGGGCGCGGCCCTGGGAGGGCACCGCCAGCACCGGCAGTCCGGCCAGCGAGGGCAGCTGCTCGCGCAGCCGGGCCGCCAGCTCGGCGGCGCGCAGCCGGGAGGCCGGGGCCTTGGCCAGGCACTCGGAGATGATCCGCCACAGGCCGTCCGGCAGGCCGGGGATCGGCGGCACCTGCTCGGTGACGTGCCGGCGCAGCACCGCGCCGGTGTGGCCGCCGCCGAACGGGGTGAAGCCCGCCAGCAGCTCGTACAGCACGGTGGCGAGGGCGTAGATGTCGACGGCGGCACGCGGCTCCAGGCCCTCGATGATCTCGGGGGCGAGGTAGTCGGGGGTGCCGATGATCCGGGTCGCCCGGGTGCGGCGCGGGGCGTCGACCAGGCGGGCCACGCCGAAGTCGGTGAGTTTGGCGCGCGGGGCGCCGCCGGGGCCGGGGGCGGCCGCGAGGTCGAGCAGGACGTTCTCCGGCTTGACGTCGCGGTGGACGATCCCGGCCGCGTGCGCGGCGGCCAGGCCGTCGGCGACGTCGGCGATGATCGAGGCGGCGGTCTGCGGCGGGAGGGCGCCGTCGCGCTCCAGCCGGGAGCGCAGGTCGGTGCCCTGGACCAGCTCCATCACCAGGGCGAGGTCGCTGCCGTCCACCACCATGTCGCGCACGCCGACCACCCGGGGGTGGTCGAGACTGGTCAGCGCGGTGCGCTCCTGGACGAAGCGGCCGACCAGCACCTGGTCCGCGGCGAGGTCCTCGCGCAGCAGCTTGACCGCCACCGGGCCGTCCGGCCCCTCACCGAGCCAGACCGTCCCGGCCGAACCCCGGCCGATCACCTGGTGGACGGTGTACCGGCTGCCGATCTTGCGTGCCAATGCTGCTCCGTGGGCGGCGCGGGAGCGCTCCGGGGGTCCGGGCGCGCTCGGTGGGGCGGGACAACAGCGACCAACCTACGCGCCCCGACCCCCTGCGCGGGCCGCCTGACCGCCTCCGGGCGGGACTCCGGGGCGAGAAATCTCGTGAATTGTCGACAAAGCGTCAATCCTGCTGCCCCGGAGGCGATCCGCGCCTATTTGCCGAAGACGCTGCTCACCCAGTCCCGCGCCGAGTCCCACCAGCCCACGACGTTGTCCCAGTAGTGCGGCAGCGGGGTGAAGTGCCACAACGCCACACCGGCCAGGCCCAGCACCAGCAGCACCATCAGGCAGCCCTTGAGGCAGCCGAGCCCCGGGATGTACATCCGGTTGCGGCTGCGCGGACGCCGCTCGCGCGGCGGGGCGGGCTCACGGCGGGGCGGCGCGGGCGGCTCCTCGCGGCGCTGCGGGGGCTCCCGGTACTGCGGCGCGGGCGGCTCGGCCCGGCGCGGCACCGGGGTGGGCGGGGGCGGCGGCGGGTAGGCGCCCTGCGGCTGGCCGTAGCCCGCCGGGGGCTGCCGGTAGCCCCCCTGCGCGCCCGGGGCGCCCTGACCCCGCTGGCCGCCCTGGCCGCCCTGGTAGGGCGGCGGGGCGACCGGCGGGCGCTGGGAGTAGCCGGGCGGCGGGCCCTGGCGGCGCTGGTCCGGGCGGTAGCCGGCCGGTGGCTGCGGCTGGTAGCCGGGCGCGCCCTGGCCGGCCTGGTAGGGCGGCGGGGCGACCTGCGGGTCCTCGAAGTCCTCCGGGCCGAAGTAGCCGACCTGGGTCTGCTGGTTGCGGTCGCGCGCCGCGCGCAGCTGGGTCTGCCACGGGTGCGGCGCCTCCTCCTGCGGCCCTGTGGGCGCCCCGGGCGGGGGCGGGGGCACGGCGGTGGGCGGCATCACCTGGGTGCGGTCCTGGCCGCCGTACGGGGGCGCGGGCGGCGGCTGGGTGCCCATCACCCGGGTCGCCGCGGCCGGGTCGTACTGCGGGCCGCCCGGGGGCGGCGGCAGCACCTGGGTGCGGTCCTCGGCACCCGTCCCGCCCGGTCCGGTCGGGGCGGCCGACAGGGTGCCGGGGACGCTGGTCGGCTGCGGGTCGGGCAGCAGCAGGGCGGCGACCGCCAGCGCCTCGTCCACCGCCGCCGGGGAGGCGTGCACGCCGACCCCGGCCGCGACCACCCGCAGCGCGCGGGCCAGCGAGGTGGCGCTCGGCCGCTGGGCCGGGTCCTTGCGCAGGCAGCGCTCGATCACCGTCCAGAGCGGCTCGGGCATGGTGCTGGGCCGCTGCGGCTCCTGCGCCAGGTGGGCCTGGAGGACGGCCAGGGCACTGTCGCCCTGGAACGGCTGGCGGCCGGTGACCAGCTCGTACAGCATGATCCCGGCGCCGTAGACATCCACCGCGGAGGTCTGCGCGCGGCCCTCGGCGGACTCCGGTGCGACGTACGCGGGGGTGCCGACGAACTCGTGGGTGCGGGTGACGCCCGGGGAGTCGGCGAGCCGGGCGATGCCGAAGTCGGTCAGCATCGGGTGCATCTGCTCGGTGCCGTCCACCAGGACGGAGGCGAGCAGCACGTTGGCCGGCTTGAGGTCGCGGTGGACGATCCCGTCCGCATGGCTGGCCGCCAGCGCGTCCGCGACCTGGGCCATCAGCAGGGCGCCCGCGATCGGGCTGAACGGGCCGTTGGCGCGCAGGTAGCGGGCCAGGTCGGGGCCCTCCACCAGGTCCATCACCAGGGCCAGCAGCTCGCCCTCGACCACCAGGTCGCGGACCCGGACGATGTTCGGGTGGGTCAGCCGCAGCAGCAGCGAGCGCTCGCGCAGGAAGCGCATCACGACGTCCGGGTCGGCCGCCAGCTCCTCGCGCAGCACCTTGATCGCCACCTGCTGCCCGGGCTCACTGCCGGGCACCTGGACGTCCGGTCGCACCAGGCCGCGCCAGACGGTCCCGGTGGCACCCCGCCCCAGGGTCTCCTCAAGCAGATACTTGCTGCCGACTGGCCGCACCTGTCGCACTCCTCGCCGTGCCGCCCGCGCGGGGCGCTCCTCCGCCGGTGCGGTGAGCCTGCCGGGCCCGTGTTTGCGGCCACTCTAACGGTGTCCGTTCAGGTTTCTGAGGTGACCGGCGGGCCATCCGAGCAGGGTTGGGGGACATCCCCTAGGGGACTGCCCTGACGCATCTCGGGGGACCGGCGGGAGCCGCTCGCCGGGGCTCGCCGCGGGGCCGTCACGGCGGCGGTTGACCTGACTCCCCGTCGCCTCCACCATGGCGATGATCGCAAGATCGTCAAATCCGGTACGGTGCGCGGACTGTCCACGCCGGATGGCAGGATGGACACTCGCCACTCGTGTGGCCCAAAGGGTTGCCGCGACCGCCCGGTGCGACCGCGACGACACCGGGCAGCGGTACCAGGCATCACACCAGCAGAAGGGACCCGCGGGCGAGATGCAGATCCGGCTGACCGTCCTCCGACCGCGCAGCGGCCCGACCGCCGCCGGCGCCGCCATCCCCTACGTGGACGTGCTGGTCACCGCGCCCGTCGGCACCGCACTCGGCGCCATCGCGGGCGCGCTCGCGGGCGCCGTGGGCGTGCGCGGGCCACGCGCCGCGACCCATGTGCACCTGTACGCCGGGGCGCACCGGGTGGACGAACACACGCTGCTCGGCCACCCGCCGCTGCTCGACGGCGCCGTCCTCAGCCTCAACGAGCCCGACCCGACCGCCGACGACCCCGACGACACCACCGCCGCCGCCGAGCTGCGGATCGTCGGCGGCCCCGACGCCGGCGGCGTCCACCGCCTGCACGGCCGGGAGATCCGGATCGGCCGCTCCGGCGAGGTCGACGTCCCGCTCGACGACCCGGACGTCTCCCGGCTGCACCTCGCCCTGCACCTCGGCGAGGACGGCCGGATCGCCGTCCGCGACCTCGGCTCCACCAACGGCACCACCCTGGACGGCCGACTCGTCCCGCCCGGCCCGGCCGAGGCCGCCGTCCCGCTGGAGAGCGGCGCCCTGCTGAGGATCGGCGAATCCACCCTGCAGGTCTTCGAACCGACCGGGGAGCCCGCCCGCGCCGCCCTGCCCGACGGCAACGGCCACCTCCAGCTCGCCGCCCCCGGCCCGGTCCGGCCCGCGCCGCCCGTCATCGAGCCGCCCGCCGCCCCCGAGCCCACCCACGGGCGCGGCCTCGGCCTGCTCTCACTGCTGTCCGGCCGCACCGCCGAACCGCCCGAGGAGAGCGCCGAGCGCCACCACGCCGCGGTACGGCTGCGCCAGGCCGCCGCCCAGCGCGAGCGCTGGCCCGACCTCGCCACCGTGCTGCTCAACGCCGTCGGCCCCGGCCCCCGACTCTGGGAGCGCGGCCCCGGCCACCCCGACGCGCTCACCCTGCGGCTGGGCACCGCCGATCGACCCGGCGGCCCCGGCACCACGCCCGGCACCATGCTGCCCGCCGTCCCGGTCACCCTTGACCTGCAGACCGCCGGCAGCCTCGGCCTCTGCGGTCCGCGCGAACGCCTGGACGCGCTCACCCGCGCCGTCGTCGCCCAGCTCGCCGCACTGCACCCGCCGACCGGGCTGAGCCTGGTCGTGGTCGACGCCGACCCGGCCCGCAGTCCCGAGGACCGCGTCGACACCTGGGCCTGGGCCCTGTGGCTGCCCCACCTGCGCCCCGCCGACGGCCAGGACTGCCGGCTGCTGCTCGGCCTCGACGACGAACAGGCCACCGCCCGGCTGACCGAACTCACCGCCCGGCTCAGCGGCCCCACCGGCCTCGGCGGCCACCCGGCCACCGTGGTCGTGGTGGACGGCCGCCCGGCCACCGAGGACGCCCGGCACGCGCTCGACCTGCTGCTGCGCCAGGGCCCTGCGGTCGGGATCTTCCCGATCTGCCTCGCCGAGCAGCCCGAGCTGCTCCCCCGCGGCCTCGGTGCCACCGCGCTGATCACCGGCGAGGTCGGCACCCACCTGTCCATCGACCGCCCGGTGGCCCGCGGCCGGGAGACCCTGCACGAGGTCTCGCTGGACGCCGTCTCCGACGCCTGGGCCGAACGGCTGGCCCGCGTCCTCGCCCCGCTGCGCGAGGCCACCCCGGCCGCCCGCGGGCCGCTGCCGGACGCGCTGCGGCTGCTCGACCTGCTCCAGCTCGACACCGTCACCCCGGCCAAGCTGTCCGCCCGTTGGGCCGCCCACGCCGGCGGCATCG
Source organism: Kitasatospora sp. NPDC058190 (assembly GCF_042883685.1). Classification (NCBI taxonomy): domain Bacteria; kingdom Bacillati; phylum Actinomycetota; class Actinomycetes; order Kitasatosporales; family Streptomycetaceae; genus Kitasatospora; species Kitasatospora sp. NPDC058190. Next base: position 31,856 of record NZ_JBHVVI010000002.1, on the reverse strand, counting down.
GCGCGGCCACCGCGCTGCTCGGCACCACCCGGGACGAGCTGTGCACCCTCGACCTGGCCGACCCCGAACTCGCCCTCCCCTCCCCCGACCCGGGCGGCCCGCACCTGCTGATCGGCGGCGCGCGGGGCTCCGGCAAGACCGAGCTGCTGCGCACCCTGGTCGCCTCGCTCGCCGTCTCCGAGCGGCCCGAGCGGCTGACCGTCACCCTCATCGAGGGCCGGGCCGGCTCGGACGGGCAGGACGGCCTGGACGGCTGCACCGAGCTGCCGCACGTCATCGGGCGGGTCAACGCCGCCGCCGACCCGCGCGCCGCACTGCTCGCGGCCGAGGCCTTGGAGGACGAACTCGCCCTGCGGGAGCGGCTGTTCGACGGGCTGGACTTCGCCTCCTGGCACGCGGCGCGCATCTTGGACGGCCACAGCCTGGACGGGCACGGCCTCGACGGCCGGCCCCTGGCCGCGGACCGCCCGCAGGTCCCGGTGCCCGCCACGGTCGGCGCCGCCTCGACCGGCGGCCCGCGGATCATCCAGCCGCGCAGCTCCTCCGACGCCCGGCCGGCCGCCTCCCCCGCCGACCCCGCCCCGGCCCGGCTGGTCGTCGTCGTCGACGACTACGAGGCCCTGCTCTCCCCCACCTCCCCGGCCGGCCGCCCGCTGGCCCGCGCGCTCGCCGCCGTCGCCCGGCGCGGCGGCCCGCTCGGCATCCACCTCGCGGTCGCCACCGGCCGTCCGGAGGAGAGCGCCGGCACCGAGGTCGACGAGGCCGCCCTGCTCCGGATCGCCCTGCGCACCGACGACCCGGCCGACTCCGACCTGCTGATCCACCTCGGCGACGCGGCCGCCCTCCCGGAGGACACTCCCGGCCGCGGCTACCTGCGCCGCCCCGACGGCGGCGTCACCGCCTTCCAGACCGCCCGGATCAGCGGCCGCATCCCCCGCACGGCGACCCTGCGGCCCACCGTCGTCGCGATAGACCCCCTCCAACTCGGCGCCCCGCCGGCCCGCCGCCCGGTCCGCGAACTCGGCAACGGCCCCACCGACCTGGCCCTCCTCGCCAGCGCCCTCCAACGCGCCGCCTCGCGGTAGGCCCTGCCGCAGGCCCTACGACAGCCCGGAAACGTGGGGTGGGCTCGCGTCCCCGGACCCGAGCCCACCACCACACCCCGTAACAGAGCGGGCCCGTGTCAGCAGCCACGGGCCCGCCCCGAAGAGGCGACACCTACGGTCACCGGCGCCGCCCCGGGCGGCCGGGGCCGGAAAAGCGGAAGGGGCCCGCGTCCGAGGACGCGGGCCCCTTCCTACCAACCGTCCGTCAGCGCATCGAACCGGTGCGCAGCAGGGTGCGGATGACGCGCATCGCGACCGAGAGGCTGGACAGCTCGTAGTTGTCCGAACCCCTTATGTCGTCGAGGGTGCTCTTGGCGCGGTTCAGCAGGGTGGCGTTGAGGTCCGCCCAGGCGTTGTAGCGCTCCTCGGGGGTGGCGCCCTCGGGGCCGCAGACCAGGATGTCGGCGCTCAGCGCCGCGTGGGCCGCGAAGAGGTCCTCGCGGATCGCGGCGCGGGCCATCGACGACCAGCGGTCGGTGCGGGGCAGGTCGATGATGCGGTCGAGCAGGTGCGAGATCTGCAGGCGGTCGCCCAGGTCGTAGTACAGCTCGGCGACGTCGGCGACGTCCTTGCCGGAGCGGTCGGCGACCTCGGTGATGTCCAGGGTCGGGAAGACCGAGGACAGGCCGGCGATCCGGGTGGCCAGCTCCTCCGGCACCCCGGCCGAGGCGAGCTCGTTGTAGATCGACTCGAACCAGGTCAGGTCCTCGCCGCGCAGCGGCTTGGGCAGCGAGCCCCAGACCTGGTTGACCCGGTCGTGGAAGAACTCGATGGTGCCGGCGATGTCGAGCGGCTGGCGGCGGTTGTTGAGCATCCACCGGGTGGCGCGCTCGACCAGGCGGCGCGAGTGCAGCCGCATCTTGGTCTGGACCCGGGCCGGGACCTTGTTGTCCAGGCCCTCGATCTCGGCCCAGATCTCCTCCAGGCCGAAGACGGCCCGCGCGGCGGTGTGCGTCCGGGCGATCTCCTCGTAGGTCGCGCCGGTCTCCTCCTTCAGGCGGAAGGCGAAGGTGCAGCCACCGCGGTTGATCGTGTCGTTGACGATCAGCGTGGTGATGATCTCGCGGCGCAGCGCGTGGTTGTCGATCGCGTCGGCGAACTTCGCCCGCAGCGCGCTCGGGAAGTACTCGTGCAGCGCGGTGCGGAAGTACGGGTCGTCGGGCAGGTCGGTGGCCAGCAGCTCGTCGGCCAGGATGATCTTGGTGTAGGCGAGCAGCACGGACATCTCGGGCTGGGAGAGCCCGCGGCCGTTCTGCTGGCGCTCGCGGATCTGGCGCTCGGCGGGCAGGAACTCCAGGGCCCGGTCGAGCTGGCCGGCCGCCTCGAAGCGGTTGATCATCCGCGCGTGGACGTTGACCATGCTGTGCGCCTGGGCGACGGCGTTGGCCAGCACCACGTTCTGCGCGTAGTTGTTGCGCAGCACCAGGTGGCCGACCTCGTCGGTCATCTCGGCGAGCAGGACGTTGCGCTGCTTGACCGTCATGTCGCCCTCGGTGACGACCTGGTTGAGCAGGATCTTGATGTTGACCTCGTGGTCCGAGGTGTCCACACCGGCCGAGTTGTCGATGGCGTCGGTGTTGATCCAGCCGCCGGTGCTCTCCGGGCCGCCGGAGGCCGCGTACTCGATGCGGCCGAGCTGGGTGCAGCCGAGGTTGCCGCCCTCGCCGATGACCCGGGCGCGGACCTGCTCGCCGTTGACCCGGATGGCGTCGTTGGCCTTGTCGCCGACCTCGGCGTTGGTCTCGGTGGAGGCCTTGACGTAGGTGCCGATGCCGCCGTTCCAGAACAGGTCGACCGGCGCCTGCAGGATCGCCTTCATCAGATCGGCCGGGGTCAGGCGGCTCTCCTGGATGCCCAGGGCGGCCCGGACGTGCGCGCTGAGCTGGATCGACTTGGCGCTGCGGGGGAAGACCCCGCCGCCGGCCGAGATCAGCGACTTGTCGTAGTCGTCCCAGGAGCTGCGGGGCAGGTCGAACAGTCGGCGGCGCTCGGCGTACGAGACGGCCGCGTCCGGGTTCGGGTCGAGGAAGATGTGGCGGTGGTCGAAGGCGGCGACCAGCCGGATGTGCTCGCTGAGCAGCATGCCGTTGCCGAAGACGTCGCCGGACATGTCGCCGATGCCGATGACGGTGAAGTCCTCGGTCTGGGTGTCGACGCCGAGCTCGCGGAAGTTGCGCTTGACCGACTCCCAGGCGCCGCGGGCGGTGATGCCCATGCCCTTGTGGTCGTAGCCGGCCGAGCCGCCGGAGGCGAAGGCGTCGCCGAGCCAGAAGCCGTACGACTCCGCGACGCCGTTGGCGATGTCGGAGAAGGTCGCGGTGCCCTTGTCGGCGGCGACGACCAGGTAGGTGTCGTCCTCGTCGTGGCGGACCACGTCGGCCGGGTGGACGACCTCGCCGGCCACCAGGTTGTCGGTGATGTCCAGCAGCGCCGAGATGAAGGTCTTGTAGGACGAGATGCCCTCGGCCAGCCAGGCGTCGCGGTCCACCGACGGGTCCGGCAGCTGCTTGGCGACGAAGCCGCCCTTGGCGCCGACCGGGACGATGACGGTGTTCTTGACCATCTGGGCCTTGACCAGGCCGAGGATCTCGGTGCGGAAGTCCTCGCGCCGGTCGGACCAGCGCAGACCGCCGCGGGCGACCTTGCCGAAGCGCAGGTGCACGCCCTCGACCTGCGGCGAGTAGACCCAGATCTCGAACGCCGGGCGCGGAGCCGGCAGGTCCGGGATGGCCTTCGGGTCGAACTTCATCGACACGTAGGAGTGCCACTCACCGGAGCCGTCGTGCTGGAAGAAGTTGGTCCGCAGAGTGGCCTTGATGAGGTGCAGGAAGGAGCGCAGGATGCGGTCCTCGTCCAGCGAGACGACCTCGTCGAGCGCGCCGGCCAGCTCCTCCAGGACGGCCTCGGTCAGCTCCAGGGCGCCCGAACGGTGGCTCGGGCTCAGCCGGGCCTCGAACAGGTTGACCAGCAGGCGGGTGGTGTGGGTGTTGTTGCGGAGCGCGTCCTCCATGTAGTCCTGGGAGAACGTCGAGCCCGCCTGGCGCAGGTACTTGGCGTACGCGCGCAGCACCATCGCCTGGCGCCAGTTCAGCCCGGCGGTGAGGACCAGCTCGTTGAAGCCGTCGTTCTCGGCCTTGCCGGTCCAGGTGGCCGCGAAGGTCTCCTGGAAGCGCTCGCGGGCCTCGTCGGTGAGCCCGGTGGCCTCACGCAGCTTCAGGCCGAAGTCGTACACCCACGCGGTGGTGCCGTCGGAGCGGCGCAGCGCGTACGGGTGCTCGTCCAGCACCTCGACGCCCAGGCGCTGGAGCACCGGCAGGACCTCGGTGAGCGAGATCGGGCCGCCGACCCGGTAGATCTTGAAGCGGCGCTCGTCGTCGCCGGCGCCGACCGGCTGGTACAGGTTCAGGCGGAAGTCGCCCTCGCCGTGCAGCGACTCGATCTGCTTGATGTCGGAGACGGCGGTGCGCGGCGGGAAGTCGGCGCGGTAGCCGTCGGGGAAGGCGTTGGCGTACTTGTGGCCGAGCTCGGCGGCCTTCTCCTCGCCCAGCTCCAGGTGCAGCTGGTCGTGGAAGCCGTCCATCCAGAACCGGGCGGCCTCGGCCAGGCGGTTCTCGATCCGCTCGATGTCGGTGTCGGTGAGCTGGGGCAGCTCGGTGCCCGGGGCGACCCGGACCACGAAGTGCAGGCGGGTCAGCACCGACTCGGTGGCGTACACCGTGTAGTCGATGGTGGCGCCGTTCAGCTCCTCCTTGAGGATGTCGGTGAGCAGCAGCCGGATGCGCGTGGTGTAGCGGTCGCGCGGCAGGTAGATGAACGCGGAGAAGTAGCGCCCGTACTCGTCCTGGCGCAGGAAGAGGCGCAGCTTACGGCGCTCCTGCAGGTAGAGCACGCTGGTGGCGATGGAGAGCAGCTCGGCGGCCGAGGTCTGGAAGATCTCGTCGCGCGGGAAGGTCTCCATGATCTGCAGCAGGTCGCGGCCGTCGTGGCTCTCGCTGGAGAAGCCGGAGCCGTCCAGCACCTCCTGGACCTTGCGGCGCACGACCGGGATGCGGGTGACCGACTCGGTGTAGGCGGCGGAGGAGAACAGGCCGAGGAAGCGGCGCTCGCCGATCGGCTCGCCGGCGGCGTTGAACTTCTTGACGCCGACGTAGTCCAGGTAGGCCGGGCGGTGCACGGTGGAGCGGCTGTTGGCCTTGGTCAGGACGAGGAGCTTCTTCTCGTGGGCCTTGGCGCGCACCGGCGCGGAGAGGCGGCCGAAGGCCTCGGAGACCGCGTGGTGGCGGTCGTCGTGGCTGTGCGGGTCGGAGCGCAGGATGCCGAGACCGGTCCCGGCGACGGCCTTGAGGACTTCCTCGCCCTCGTGCTCGACCAGGTCGTACTCGCGGTAGCCGAGGAAGGTGAAGTGGTCGTCGGCGAGCCAGCGCATCAGCTCCCAGGCCTCGCCGACCTCCTGCTCGGGCAGGCCGCTCGGGGGCTCCTCGGCCAGCTCGTCGGCCAGGCGCAGCGCGCTCTCGCGCATCTTGCCCCAGTCCTCGACGACCTCGCGGACGTCGCCGAGCACGCGGCGCAGGTTGGTCTCGATGGAGCGCAGGTCGTCGCGGTCGGTCTCGCGGTCGATCTCGATGTGCATCCACGACTCGACGGTCGCGTCGGCGGGCCACTCGGTGCCGGCGGCCTGGCTGCGGGAGCAGGCGTCGACGTCCAGGATCTCCAGCAGCTTGCCGGTGATGTCACGGCGGACGACCAGCTGGGGGTGGATGACGATGTGGATCGCGCGGTCCTGGCGGGACAGCTCATTGGTGACCGAGTCCACCAGGAAGGGCATGTCGTCGGTGACGACCTCGACCACGGTGTGGCCGCAGGACCAGCCGTTCTCCTCGACCGAGGGGGTGTGGACCCGCACCTCGGCGGTGCCCTGGGGGCGCTTGAGGCCCAGGCGGTAGTGGGAGGCGGCCGCGCCGTACACGTCGACCGGGTCGAGGTCGACCAGGTCCTCGGGCGCGGTGTGCAGGTAGTAGTGGTGCAGGTACGCGGTCAGAGCACCGTTGCTCAGACCCTCCCCCGGCGCCGCTCCCCCCACCTGGCTGTTCTCAGCGGCTGCGGCTGCCTTCTTGAGCAGTTCGGCCTTGGCTGCGTCCAGCTTGGTCTGCATGACTTCTTGGCTCCTGTCGCGCGCCGTTGCGTGACTCGGTGGTGTGTGGATGTACACCGACGGGTCACCGCAATCCTGCCGCACCATCCGACTGAAAGGGGCTCATGGCACGCATGAAACGTCCTAACAGTGGGTAGGACGACCCATTCGTCCTGCAAGCCACCCGACGACGCCAGCCAGCCTAACCGGATCAATCGAAGGTGCACAGGGACAGGGAGGCGCAAACCCTAAGGATGTCCGGTCCGTCCTGGACAGCATGTCCAAACCGGAGCCTCATGTTCACTCTCAGCCCATGTGCGGGTAGCCGTGGTGGGTCGGCGGGACGAAGGTTTCCTTGATCGCGCGGGCCGAGGTCCAGCGCAGCAGGTTCTGGGCGGCGCCCGCCTTGTCGTTGGTCCCCGAGGCCCGGGAGCCACCGAAGGGCTGCTGGCCGACGACGGCGCCGGTGGGTTTGTCGTTGATGTAGAAGTTTCCGGCGGTGAAGCGCAGTTCCTCCACGGCTTGGGCGATGGCGTAACGATCCTGCGCGATCACCGCGCCGGTCAGGCCGTAGGGGGCACCGGAGTCGACCCGGCCGAGCACGTCCTCCCAGCGGGAGTCCTCGTAGACGTGGATCGCGAGGATCGGGCCGAAGTACTCGGTGCGGAAGATCTCGCCCCGGTGGTCGGAGGAGACCAGGACGGTCGGGCGGACGAACCAGCCGATCGCGTCGTCGTACTGGCCACCGGCCACCAGTTCGACGGTCGGGTCGGCCTTGGCCCGCTCGATCGCGACGCGGTTCTTCTCGAAGGCGCGCTTGTCGATCAGGGCGCCCATGAAGTTGGACAGATCGGTGACGTCGCCCACGGTGAGGGCGTCCACCTCGGCCAGGAAGTCGTCCTTGATCCTCAGCCAGACGCTGCGCGGCAGGTAGGCGCGGGAGAGCGCCGAGCACTTCTGGCCCTGGTACTCGAAGGCGCCGCGGATCATGGCGGTCTTCAGGATCTCCGGGTCGGCCGAGGGGTGGGCCAGCAGGAAGTCCTTGCCGCCGGTCTCGCCGACGATCCTCGGGTAGCCGCGGTAGCCGCCGATGTTCGCGCCGATGGTCTGCCACAGCGACTGGAAGGTGGCGGTGGAGCCGGTGAAGTGCAGCCCGGCCAGCGCCGGGTCGGCGAGGGCCACCGGGGAGACCTGCAGGCCGTCGCCGGTGACCAGGTTGATCACCCCGGGCGGCAGGCCGGCCGCCTCCAGCAGGCGCATCAGGTGGTACGCGGCCAGCGTCTGGGTCGGCGCGGGCTTCCAGACCACGGTATTGCCCATCAGCGCGGGCGCGGTGGGCAGGTTCCCGGCGATCGCGGTGAAGTTGAACGGGGTGATCGCGTAGACGAAGCCCTCCAGCGGCCGGTGGTCCACCCGGTTCCACGCGCCCGGGGAGGAGCTCGGCTGCTCGGCCAGGATCTGCCGGGCGAAGTGGACGTTGAACCGCCAGAAGTCGATCAGCTCACAGGCGGAGTCGATCTCGGCCTGCTGCACGGTCTTGGACTGGCCGAGCATGGTGGCCGCGTTGAGCGTCTCCCGCCAGGGCCCGGACAGCAGGTCGGCGGCGCGCAGGAAGACCGCCGCGCGGTCGTCGAAGGACAGCGAGCGCCACTGCCGCCCGGCCGCCAGCGCCGCGTCCACCGCCACCCGGGCGTCCTCCCGGGTGGCGTTGCCGAGCACCCCCAGCTTGGCGGCGTGGTGGTGCGGCTGGACGACGTCGATCCGCTCGCCGCTGCCGAAGCGCTGCTCGCCGCCGACGGTCATCGGCAGCGGGATCTGCTCGGCCGCCAGCTCGTCCAGCCGCCGGACCAGCCGCTCCCGCTCCGGGCTGCCGGGCGCGTACGCCAGCACCGGCTCGTTGACCGGGGTCGGCACCTCGGTGACTGCGTCGATGGGCATGGCCGCTCCGTCCTGCTGGCTGCTGCGGGCTGTCGCTCCACTGGTGTCATCCCCAGCCTGACCAGGGCCGGCCGAATCCGCCCGTCCAGACACGCCGACGGCGGACGTGGCGCCCCCCACGTCCGCCGTCGGAACATCGACTCGGCCGTCCGGCCCGCCGGCGGCTCAGCCCGCGAGCCGGCCCGCCAGCTCGACCGCTTCGGCCAGGCTGTCCACCACCGGGACGCCGACCGGCTCCAGCTTCTCCCGGGTGTGCGAGCCGCCGGTGTAGAGCACCGCGTGGGCACCCGCGCCCAGCGCCGCCAGGGCGTCGTCGGCGGCGTCGCCGATCAGCACCGTGCGGGCCGGGTCCACCCGCTCCCCGAGCGCGGCCAGGTGCTTGCGCAACTGCTCCGCCTTCTGGCCACCGGACGGGCCGCTGCGGCCGTCGACCCGCAGGAAGCGGCCGGTCAGGCCGAAGGATTCGACCAGCGGGACGAGCATGTCGTGCGTGTACATCGACAGCAGGGACTGGCTGTGCCCGGCCGACTGCCAGCCCTCCAGCAGCTCCAGCACGCCGTCGGTCAGGCCGCAGGCCGGGCTGAGCTCGCGGTAGCGGTCCTGGAACGCGTCGTCCAGCTTCAGCCACTCCTCCTGGGAGGGCATCCGGCCGAGCAGCCGCTCGTAGAAGCGCGGAATCGGGATCTCGTACTGCTCGCGGTACTGCTGCATGGTCATCGGCCCGACGCCGATGGTCGCGAACGCGGCGTTGCTCGCTGCGAGGACCGCGTCCATGTCGTGGAAGAGGGTGCCGTTCCAGTCCCAAACGATGTGAGTGCGCACGGGTTCAGACGGTAACCCGGACGGACGACACACCGGTAGGACCGGGGTCACGCGCACCTCTCGATGGTTCTCCCCCAGCCTTCGGCCGGGGGGACCCCCATGCTTCGCTCGCTCGCTCAGGCCAGCAGCGAGGGGATCTCCTGGGTCGCGAACCAGAGCAGGTCGTGGTCCTCGGCGCCGTCCACGGTGAACTGGGCGTCCTGGTCGCCCGCGTCGGCCGCGGCCACCGCCGCCACCGCCGCCGTGACGTCCGCGACCACCTCGTCGTCGGCGACGTCCGCGTGCACCGAGGCGGCCTTGGCGAGCTTCAGCGGGCCGGCCAGCACCACCCGGCCCAGCGAGGCCTGGTCCTGGTACTCGTCACCGGGGAAGGGCCGCACGGCCGAGTCGGCCACGTCCAGCGCCACCACGACCCGCCGACGCGGGGCCCGGGGGTCGGCGGCCAGCAGCCGCAGCGAGGACTGGGCAGCCCGGTTCAGCGCCGCGTACTCCAGCTCCTCCAGGTCGTCGCTGACGTACCACTCGCGCAGCGCGGGGGTCACGGCGTACGCCGCGGACTGCTCCAGGGCACCGCCCTCGTGCGCCGCCGCCAGGCCGGTCAGGGTGGTGGGCACGTACACGCGCATCGGTGGCACTCTCCGGTTCGTCCAGCGGGGTTCGTCCAGCGGCACAGCTTCTCCAGCGCCCCAAGAATAAGCTCAGCCGGGCCGGTCGTGATCACCCTCCAGCCCGATCAGCGCGCGGCCCGCAGGGCCTCCCGGCTGGTCCGCAGGCCGCTCTCCAGCACCTCGCCCCGACGGGCCGGGTCCATCATGTTCGGGCCCATCACCGCGAGGTCGGCCAGGGTCGGTGCGAGCAGCCGCACCCGTACGCCCTCGGCCCGCAGCAGCGCGGCCTCGCGCAGCAGCTGGCGGGTGACGGCCCGGCGGTAGCGGCTGACCAGCTGGGCCAGCACGCCGCGCGGGCGGTCCCGGTCCCGGTCCCGCCACTCGCGCAGCGCGGCCAGGGTGCCGCGGTCGGAGCGATCGGCGTGCGGGTCCAGCCGCAGGGCCATCGGGGCGAGCACGTACACCTCCTCCAGGCCGCGGCCGAGCATCAGGTCGGCGCTGGTGGCCGACCAGCAGCCGCCGTCCACGTACGCCGAGCCGTTCAGCCGGACCGGCGCGAACCAGCCGGGAATCGCACAGGAGGCCATCACGGCGTCGGCGACGGCGACGGCCGGGGCGTCCGGGTCGCCGAAGACCACCCGGTGGCCGCTGCGGTAGTCCACGGCGGCCACTCGCAGTGGCAACGCGGCCGGGCCCGGCTCGGCCGTTCCCGGGGCCGGCCAGCCGCCCGGGCCGAGCAGGTCGCGCACCAGCTCGCCGACCGACGCCAGCGAGCCCTGGCCGTGCGGTGCCATCGCCGAGACCATGGTCAGCAGCGGGTACTCGCGCGGGTGCCGGACGGCGTCCCGCAGCAGGTCCGGCGAGCCGATCCCGGCCCGCGGACGGGGCGGCAGCGGCCCGCCGACCGCCGTGCCGTAGTCGAAGGCCACCCCGGCCAGCGGGCCCTCGGTGATCGGCAGGCCGCACTGGTGGGCGCGCAGCTGCTCGGGGCGCACGCCGCCGGCCAGCATCGCGGCCAGGATCGCGCCCGCCGAGGTGCCGAGCAGGACGTCCGCCCCGCCCGGCTGCCGCCCGGTGACCTCCTCGACGGCGCACAGCGCGCCCACCGTCCAGGCCGCGCCGAGCATCCCGCCGCCGCCCAGCACCAGGCCGCGCCGGGGCGCGCCCCCGGCGGTGGCGGTCGGGGCCGCCGCCGTCCGTGTCGTGATTCCGGTTGTCGTCATCCCGGCCGCCCGTCGTCGTCGGGAACGGATCAGGCTCCGATGGTGCCCGCGGACGGTCGCACGGGCAACGGGAGGCTCGAGCGGGACCACCCGATCCGCCGTATCGGGGCGTCCCCTTTTGGACCGTACGGACCGTCCCCGCGCGTCAACCGGGGCACCGCCGGACGGCCCGCCGGGCCCGTCGCCACATTGGTCGATTCACCCGGATAGGTGAACTTCGTGCCTGGCCGCGGGCGGCCGGGAAACGCGTTGCCGCCCCGCGCGCGGCGCCGCCAGCCTGGACCCGTCCGTACTCGCACCACCCGTACCGGGAGCCACCGTGACCGCCCATCTCACCGCCCGCCCGCACCGCCGCGTCCGCACCCTCGGGAGCTGTGACCCGGCCGGGCGCCGACCGCGCCGGCCGCGCGCCGCCTGCACCGCCGCCGCGGCGCCCCGCGAGCACGACCCCCGGGCGCTCGCCGCCCGCTTCGCCCACCAGCTGGTCGAGGTGCTCACCGGCGCCCGGCCCTCCGGCCAGCTGATGCGGCACACCAGCCTGGACGGCTACGGGCAGCTCGCCTCGCTGGTCCGGGTCGGCGCGCTGCGCCGCGGCGGCCCCGCCGACCGGCCGCGGCTCGGCCCGGTGCACGACCGGTCACCCTCGCCCGACGCGGTCGAGGCCTGCGTCCGGGTCGACCTCGGCCGGCGGCACCACATGGTGGCCTTCCGGTTGGAGCAGCGCGGCCCGGCCGGGCAGTGGCAGTGCACCGCCGTGGAGGCCCGATGACCACACGGTGCCCGGGGACGGCGCAGGGCGCCGCACCCGTACGGGTGCGGCGCCCTGTCCGGCGTCCTTCCGTGGGCTCAGCCCTTGCGGCGGCGACCCTTGGCGGACTTGGCGGCCTTGCGGCGCTCGGCGCGGGTCAGCCCGTCGCCCTCGTCCTCCGGCGCCAGGTCCTCGAAGTCGCCCTCGATGACACCGCCGCCGACCTCGTCCGAGGGGGCCGTGTAGTGCAGCCGCTGGGGCTTGGGGGCTTCCAGGCCCTTGGCCTTGATCTCCGGGCGGGCGGCGTCCTTCTCCAGCTTGTCGAGCACCACCTGGGTGTCCTCGACCGGGACCTCCTCGACCTGCTGCTCGACCTGGACCTCCAGGTTGAACAGGTAGCCGACGGACTCCTCCTTGATGCCCTCCATCATCGCGGTGAACATGTCGAAGCCCTCGCGCTGGTACTCGACCAGCGGGTCGCGCTGCGCCATGGCCCGCAGGCCGATGCCCTCCTGGAGGTAGTCCATCTCATAGAGGTGCTCGCGCCAGCGGCGGTCCAGCACCGACAGGACGACCCGGCGCTCCAGCTCGCGCATGATCTCCTCGCCGAGCTGGTCCTCGCGGGCGCCGTACTGGGCCTGGATGTCCTCCTGGATGGCCTTGGTCAGGAACTCGGGGGTCAGCCCGGCGCTGCCGCCGGCCTCCTCCTCCAGCTCCTCCAGGTCCAGGGTGATCGGGTAGAGCTGCTTGAGCGCGGACCAGAGCTTGTCCAGGTCCCAGTCGTCCTCGAAGCCCTCGCCGGTGGCCGCCTTGACGTAGGCCTCGACGGTGTCGTCCATGAAGTGGCCGACCTGCTCCTGCAGGTCCTCGCCCTCCAGCACGCGGCGGCGCTCGCCGTAGATGACCTCGCGCTGGCGGTTGAGCACCTCGTCGTACTTGAGGACGTTCTTGCGGATCTCGAAGTTCTGCTGCTCGACCTGGGTCTGCGCGGAGGCGATCGCGCGGGTGACCATCTTGGACTCGATCGGCACGTCCTCGGGCACGTTGGCCATCGAGAGCACGCGCTCGACCATGCCGGCCTTGAACAGGCGCATCAGGTCGTCGCCCAGCGACAGGTAGAAGCGGGACTCGCCCGGGTCGCCCTGACGACCGGAGCGGCCGCGCAGCTGGTTGTCGATCCGGCGGGACTCGTGCCGCTCGGTGCCGAGGACGTAGAGGCCACCGGCCTCCTTGACCTCCTCCTGCTCGGCCTTGACCGAGACCTTGGCCTTCTCCAGCGCGGCCGGGAACTCGGCCTCGTACTCCTCCGGGTTGTCGCCCGCGGAGAGCCCGCGCTGGGCCAGCTCGGCCGCCGCGAGGTGGTCCGGGTTGCCGCCGAGCATGATGTCGGTGCCACGGCCGGCCATGTTGGTGGCGACGGTGACGGCGCCCTTGCGGCCGGCCTGCGCGACGATCTGCGCCTCGCGCTCGTGGTGCTTGGCGTTCAGCACCTCGTGCGGGATGCCGCGCTTGCGCAGCTCCTGCGACAGGTACTCGGACTTCTCGACCGACACGGTGCCGACCAGCACCGGCTGGCCCTTCTCGTGCTTCTCGGCGATGTCCTCGACCACGGCGGCGAACTTGGCCGGCTCCGACTTGTAGATCAGGTCGGGCTGGTCGATGCGCAGCGGCGTCTTGTTGGTCGGGATCGGCACCACGCCGAGCTTGTAGATCTGGTGGAACTCGGCCGCCTCGGTGGTGCCGGTACCGGTCATGCCGGACAGCTTGTCGTACAGGCGGAAGAAGTTCTGCAGGGTGATGGTGGCCAGGGTCTGGTTCTCGTTCTGGACCTCCACCCCCTCCTTGGCCTCGATCGCCTGGTGCATGCCCTCGTTGTAGCGGCGGCCGGCCAGGATGCGGCCGGTGTGCTCGTCGACGATCATGACTTCGCCGTTCATGACGACGTAGTCCTTGTCCTTCTTGTACAGCTCCTTCGCCTTGATGGCGTTGTTCAGGAAGCCGACGAGCGGGGTGTTCACCGACTCGTAGAGGTTGTCGATGCCGAGGTAGTCCTCGACCCGGGTGACGCCCTCCTCCAGGATGCCGACGGTGCGCTTCTTCTCGTCGACCTCGTAGTCGCGGTCGATCTTCAGACGCAGCACCAGCTTGGCGAAGTCGGCGTACCACTTGGTCGCCTGGTCGGCCGGGCCGGAGATGATCAGCGGGGTGCGGGCCTCGTCGATGAGGATCGAGTCGACCTCGTCGACCACCGCGAAGTTGTGGCCGCGCTGGACGAGTTCGTCCTTCGACCAGGCCATGTTGTCGCGCAGGTAGTCGAAGCCGAACTCGTTGTTCGTGCCGTACGTGATGTCCATCGCGTACTGGCGCTTGCGCTCGACGGGCGTCATGTTGGCCAGGATCACGCCGACTTCGAGGCCGAGGAAGCGGTGCACCCGGCCCATCCACTCCGAGTCGCGCTCGGCGAGGTAGTCGTTGACGGTGATCAGGTGGACGCCCTTGCCGGTCAGCGCGTTCAGGTACGCGGGCAGGGTGCCGACGAGGGTCTTGCCCTCGCCGGTGCGCATCTCGGCGACGTAACCGAAGTGCAGGGCCGCGCCACCCATCAGCTGGACGTCGTAGTGCCGCTGGCCGAGCACGCGCTTGGCGGCCTCGCGGACGGTGGCGAACGCCTCGGGGAGGATGTCGTCCAGCGACTCGCCGTCGACGAGCCGCTGCTTGTACTCGTCGGTCAGCGCGCGCAGCTCGGCGTCGGTGAGGTTGACGAAGTCCTCTTCGATGGAGTTGACCTGGGCAGCAATCCGCTGCAGCTTGCGAAGGATCTTGCCTTCGCCGGCGCGCAGGATCTTGTCGAAGACGGACACTTGAGCGGGCTCCTTGCCTGTATTGGCACTGGACGACTGCACGGCGGGTCCACCCCACCGCACGGGCCATCGTATGCGAGGAGTCCAATGCGCCGGGAGGTGCGTCAGCACGGTATTCCCGTGTCACCCGACCGAGCACATGGACCGATAGCACCGTCCACCGGGACAAAACGGTCGAAGGGGCCGGGAGTTGGCCACGTATTCGGATGCCCGCATTCCCCGATCGGCGAAATAATCCGTTCATGGAAGAATCCCGCGGCGAACTCGCGACCCTCACCACCGACCGCCTGGTCCTGCGGGCCCCGCGGGAGTCCGACATCGACGCGATCTTCGCGGCCTGCCAGGACGAGGAGATCCAGCGCTGGACGGTCGTGCCGGTCCCGTACCGGCGCGAGGACGCGGAGTTCTTCGTACGCACCCTGGCCCCCGAGGGCCTGGGCAAGGACAGCGAGTTCATCTGGTGCGTGGTCGAACGCGACACCGGGCGGCTGGTCGGCGCCCAGGCGGTCGTCCGCTTCGCCGCCGACCCGAGCGCCGCCTCGGTCGGCTGGTGGACGGTGAAGGAGCAGCGCGGCCGCGGCTACACCGTCGAGGCTGCCCGCGCGGTCGCCCGCTGGGCCCTCACCGACCTCGGCCTGCGCCGCCTCCAGTGGCTCGCCTACGTCGGCAACGACGGCTCCCGCGCCGTCGCCGAGCGGGTCGGCTACCGCTACGAGGGCACCCTGCGCTCGTACGCCGACCAGCGCGGCGTCTTCCAGGACTCCTGGGTCGCCTCGCTGCTCCCCTCCGACCTGGACTGAACGGACCCGGACGGAACCCGACCCGAGCCGAACCCGGGGCCCCGGCCCGCTGTCGGTGCCCCCGGCTACGCTCGCCGGCATGACCGCCGCAGCCGACGACCGCACCCCCGTCACCGTCCTGGGCGCCGACGACGCCCGCCGGATCGCCCTGCGCGCCCAGGGCCTGCTGGGCGCACCGGACCGCCGCGCCGGGGTCCGCGGGGTGCTGCGGCACCTGGGCGCCGTCCAGTTGGACACCATCTCGGTGCTGGCCCGCTCGCACGAGCTGGTGCCGTACGCCCGCCTCGGCGCGGTCGGCCGCCCGGCCGTCGAGGCGGCGTACTGGGGCGCGGGCGCGAGCTTCGAGTACTGGTCGCACGCGGCCTGCATCCTGCCGGTCGAGGAGTGGCCGCTGTTCGCCTTCCGGCGCCGCCGCTACCGCGACCGCGGTCACCTCTGGGGCCACCAGGTCGCGCCCGAGACGTACCGGGCCGTGCTCGACAAGCTGCGCGCCGAGGGGCCGTTGACCTCCACCGAGCTCGGCGGGGCGAAGAGGACCGCCGAGTGGTGGGACTGGTCCGACACCAAGATCGCGGTCGAACGGGCGCTGGCCTTCGGCGACGTGGTCTGCACCGAGCGCCGGAGCTGGAAGCGGGTCTACGCGCTGGCCGAACAGGCCGTCCCCGACGCGCTGTTCGGCCAGGAGCGGTCCGACCGGGAGTGCGTGCGCACCCTGGTCGCCCAGGCCGGCGCCGCGCTCGGCGTGGCCACCCGGGCCGACCTGCTGGACTACCACCGGTTGCGCGCCGAGGAGTTGGACCCGGTGCTCGAGGACAGCGGGCTGGTCCCGGTCGAGGTGGCCGGCTGGGGACCGGACGGCGGCACCGCCGCCGCCTGGGCCGACCCGGCCGCGCTGGCCACCGCCCCGCGCGGGCGCCACCGCACCACGCTGCTCTCGCCGTTCGACTCGCTGGTCTGGGACCGCGCCCGCACCGAGCGGATCTTCGGCATGACGCACCGGCTGGAGGCCTACACCCCCAAGCACAAGCGGGTGCACGGCTACTTCGCGATGCCGCTGCTGACCGGCGGTCGCCTGGTCGGCCGGGTCGACCCGGCGAGGGAGGGACGCACCCTGGTCGCCCGCCAGGTCTCGCTGACCGGCGACCGGGGATCCGGCGCCCGGCACGTCGAGGCGCTGGCCACCGCCCTGCGCGAGGCCGCCGCCTGGGTCGGCTGCGACACCGTGCGGGTCGGGGCGCTGCACGACGAGCGGCTGCGCCCGGCCCTGGAGAAGCTGCTCGCCGAGTAGCGGCCCCGGCTCACCCTATTTCGAGGATCTTCTCCCGCATCGCGTACACCACCGCCTCCATCCTGGAATGCAGTTGGAGCTTCTCCAGGATGTTGCGCACGTGGTTCTTCACGGTGTTCTCGCTGATGAACAGCTCCTTGGCGATCTCCCGGTTGTTCATCCCGGTCGCCACCAGCTTGAGCACCTCCAACTCCCGGTCGGTGAGCCGGGGCGCGGGCACCAGGTCCCGGTCGTCGGAGCGGCGCTGGATCATCGACTTGAACTCGGTGAGCAGCTTGGAGGCCATCGACGGGCTGATCTGCGACTGCCCGTCGGCGACCGCGCGGATCGCGGTGGCGACCTCGTCGGTGGAGATCTCCTTGAGCAGGTAGCCGGTGGCCCCCGCCTTGATCGCCTCGTAGAGGTCGGCCTCCTCGTCGCTTATCGTCAGCATGATGATCTTGGTGCTGGGCGCCACGTCCTTGATCGCCGTGCACGCCTCGATCCCGCTGCGACGCGGCATCCGGACGTCCATGAGGATGATGTCGGGCAGCAGGTCGGCGGCCTTCAGCACCGCCTCGGCGCCGTCCCCGGCCTCGCCGACGACCTTGATGTCCGGCTCCTCCGCGAGCACGATCTCCAGCCCCCGGCGGAACAGTGCGTGGTCGTCCACCACCAGCACGCGGATCGGCTCACCCCGGCGCGGCGCGTACGCGGGCTCCTCCTCCGGCCCCGGCGGCAGTCCGGCGACCGGCCCCGCACCGGGCCCCAGCCCGAAGTGATCCCCCATCCGCTCCTCCCCCTTCGCGGGTCGTCGTCCGCCAATCATTCCACGCCCCGCCGTCGCCACGGTCACCCTCCGGCGCCGATTCCCCCGCTTCGGGTGACCCCTCGACCCCAGTGCGTCCGAGCACCGTTCGAACCCGTCCCGTCGCGGCGCCCGCCCCGCCCCACCGTGCGGCCCGCCCCGCCGCCGAACGCCGGTGACCCCGGCGGCCGCTGCCGCGGGGGTCACCCCTCCATCACTGCTCGGACGGTCAGTCCTCGTCGTCGGACCGACCGATCGCACCGCCCGCACCGCTGGCCACGCCTGCCGCCATGTCGGGCTGCACGTGGATGACACCGTAGTGGTAGCCGTGTCGGCGGTACACGACGCTCGGCAGGCCGCTGTCCTTCTCCACGAAGAGGTAGAAGTCGTGGCCGACCAGCTCCATCTCGTAGAGCGCCTGGTCCAGCGCCATGGGGGCGGCCGAGTGCGTCTTCTCCCGGACCACCAGCGGGCCTTCGCCCTCCACTTCCAGGGATCCCATCATGGTCTTGCGGACGGCGCCGTTGGTCTCGCCCTCCATCGCCGTCGTCGACGGCAGCGCGGCCAGGGCCGCGGTCGCCTCGGCGACGCTGATGGGGGTGCGGCCGTTCGCGCCGCCCTTGTGCACCCGACGCCGGTCCGCGGACTTGCGCAGCTGGGCGTCGAGCTTCGCCGACGCCAGGTCGAGCGCCGCGTACGGGTCGGCGGCGGCTGCTTCGGCCCGGATCACCGGGCCCCGGGTACGGAGAGTGATCTCCACGCGGTCAGAGCGGTCGGCCTGCCGCGGGTTGTGCTCCTTGGACACCTCGACGTCGAGGCTGATCACCTTGCCGTCGAACTTCTGGACCTTCTCCAGCTTCTCGGCCACGTGCTCGCGGAACCTCTTGGGCACCTCGGTCTTGCGGCCCTTGACGACGATGTCCACGCAGAACTCCGATCCCTCGTGCTGACGCCGATCCGGGTGCTACCGGACCGGACTGAGCTCCAGCTGGACCAGCCCATCCACTGCCGGCCCCCGCCCCCGCCGCCAGCGGCGGAAACGACTGGCCCTCATCTCACTTCCTCCCCATCAGGGACGGTTGAAACCCCCTGGAGCCTTATCGAACACCTCACGCGGGGATTTCGCCTCCCCGGGCGAGGAGGTGGGTAGGACCCGATACTGCGGGCAGGCGGTCAAGCTGCTGCACCCTGTCTACCCTCCCACGAGTGAAGTATGGGTAAATACCTAGACAACACCCCCCATACGGCGCATCCTTTGCTGACTCTCCGTGCCTGCCGCCGCCAGGAGCAGCCGTGTCGCCGACCCCCTCCCCCGCCCGTCCGCCGTCCGCCCGGACACCCTTCGCTCACGCACTGTCCGGGTTGTTGGACGTGCTGCTCCCCGCCGACTGCGCGGGCTGCGGCACCGAGCGCACCCAGCTCTGCCCGGCCTGCCGGCACACGCTGGCCACCGCCCGCCCCGGCCCCACCCTGCTGCCCTGGGCGCACGCCGCCGCCCCGTACACCGACCCGGTCCGGCAGCTGCTGCTCGCGCACAAGGAGCGCGGCGCGCTGCGGCTGGCCGGGCCGCTCGGGGAGGCGCTCGGACGGGCGGTGCGCTCCGCGCTGGGGGCCAGGGCCGGAGCCGCGCCGTTGCTGCTGGTCCCGATGCCCTCGGCCCGCGCGGCCGTCCGCGCCCGCGGCCACGACCCGACGCTGCGGCTGGCCGGGGCCGCCGCCCGCTCGCTGCGCCGGGCCGGCCTGGACGCCCGGGCGGCACCGCTGCTGCGGCACGCCCGTCCGGTCGCCGACCAGACCGGGCTGAACGCGGCCGAGCGGCGGCGCAACCTGCACGGGGCGCTCACCGTCCTGCCGCGCGCCCGGCGCGGCCTGGCCGGCCGTCAGCCGGTGCTGGTGGACGACCTGGTGACGACCGGGGCGAGCCTGGCCGAGGCCGCCAGGGCGCTGGCCGACGCCGGACTGCCGGCCCGGGCGGCCGCCACGGTCGCGGCCACCGCGGTGCGGCCGGAGGGCTGATCCGCCGGGGCGTGCCTCAAGCCGGGGCGTACGCCTGGCCGCGCGTCAGCCCGCGTAGAAGAAGGAGCGGGCCTTGTCCAGCAACTGGGCTTCCCGCCACTGGTTGTTGACCAGCCGGTAGACCTTGCCCTCGGCCACCGCGAGCACCGGCGGCGCCGGAACCAGGCTGTCACCCCGGGACTCCGAGGCCGAGACGCTCAGCATGCCGAGGCCGCCCTGCAGCTGACTGTCCGTGCTCTGCGAGCCGTCGGTGCTGATGTAGTACAGCTGCTTGGGGCGGTCCGCCTCGTTGCCGAGCACCAGCAGCTGGTCGCTCTCCGCCCAGGACACCGAGGCCACGTCGGTGAGCGAGGGCGCGGCCCGGCGCAGCCCGGTGATCTTCGCGGTCGGCGCCGCCGTGGTGCCGCCGTGCACCACCAGGCCGAACATCAGCGAGCTGGTGGCCACGCCCGGGGACTTCACCACCAGGGCGACCCGGGTGCCGTCGGAGGAGATCCGCAGCGCCTGCACGGTCTGCCCGGTCAGCCCCTCGACCGGCACGGTGTACGACTTGTTGCCGCGCGCCATGACCACCCGGGGGCCCTGCGGGTTGCGGTCCACCACCCACAGGTCGCCGCGGCCGTCCCAGCTGGGCGAGGCGAAGCCCTCGTCCTTGCTGCCCGCCTTCACCGGCGAGGTGAGCAGCGGCTCGGGCATCGCCACGGTGCTGTCGGACAGCGCCACCGAGTAGAGCTGGTGGCCGTCCGCACTGATCGCGGCGGCCCAGGAGCCGTCCCGGCTGACCGCGACGGAGCCCGGCTGGGCGGCCGGGTTCGACTGCGGCTTGCCGAGCACGCCGTGCACCGGGTCCCCGGTGCGGCCGTCGTCGGTCGCCATCAGGACGCCGTTGTCGGAGCGCTGGTAGTACTGGACGGAGGTCTGGGCGGTCAGGGCGCCCGGGCCGGTGGCGGGCGCGTCGGCGCGGCTGGCCGTGCAGGAGCCGCGCTGGCCCTTCAGCTCCAGCCGCTCGACCTGGCCCTTGCCCTGGTCGGCGAGGGTGTAGAAGAGCTGGGTGGCCATCCGGCGGCAGGTCGTCGGCTCGCCGAGGTCCGCCCCGCCGAGCTGCACGTGGGCCGCCCGGCTGTCGTCGATGCTGACCTTGTCGACCGAGGCGCCGGCCGGGAAGGCCGTCCGGACCACCGGCGAGAGCCAGTTCGAGGGTCCGGCGACCAGCGCCTTGGCGGCCGCGGTCAGCGGGTCTATCCGGCGCCGCAGGTAGATCGGGTCGGCGACCAGCACCTCCTGGCCGCCGTTGCCGGAGGACGGGTCCGGAGCGGTGTAGAAGAAGCGCTCGACCTGCCGGAAGCTGTTCCGGAAGTTGGCCTCGTTCATGATCACGCCCGGCGGCAGGGTGTCGATCCGCCACTCGCCGTCCTTCTCCCGGACGAAGGTGAAGTCGGAGGAGGCGTTGTTGTTCTGCCCGGCGACCAGCAGGTACGAGTGCTTCTCGTCGACCTTGGCGACCATCTGCCCGGTCACCGTCTCGGAGACCGTGGTGTCGGCGTCGGAGACGGCCTGACCGGGCTCCTTGATGGTCGTACTGGCGAGCACCTGGATGCCCGCCTCCGGGTTCCAGCTCGCGGCGGCGCTCTCGGTGAGGTACTTGCGCGCGGTGTCGTACCCCTCGTCGGCCGTCACCGCGTCCAGGAACCCGGTCAGCAGCTCACGCGGCTTGGCGCCCTTGCCGGGCGCCACCGGGTAGACCCTGGCCTGCAGGTTCTTGTCGGCCGAGCCCTGGGACAGCTCCACCTTGGTGATGCCGCCGGAGTCCGGCATGGCCGCGCAGCCGCTCGCCACCAGGGCGCCGAGCACCGCGCCGGCCACCGCCGTGAGCCGCGGCTCAGTCCTGCTGCTCGTCCTTCGCACGCTGCGACCCCTCCAGGTCCGTCCCACCCGTCACGTCCGGCTCCGCCGTCCGCTGTGCCACCGACGGCCGTCCGGGCGTCGGGTCCACCATGACCTGGGCGCCGGTGGCGCCGTAGCCGGCCCCTGCGGTCCGTACGTCCGAGGGGTCCGCACGCGGTCCCTCGGGCAGTCGGTTCCGGCCCAGCCCGGGGCCGATGTTCAGCACCCCGCCCAGCCCGCTGCCCAACCCGCTGCCGGGCCCCTCCGGCGCCTCCGCCTGCTCCTCGGCGGCGGACAGCGCGGTCGAGCCGGCCGGGGCGATCGCCCGCCGGTACGGCGTGCCGTAGGCGCCCAGGCCCCGGTTGTTGCGGGAGTCCTCCGGCTCCAGCCGGAACGGTGCCCGGTTGATGTCGCCGCCGCGGGTGCGCGGCAGGGTGAGCCGGAAGTGCGAGCCGCCGCCGGGCTCGCCCCAGGCCTGGAGCCAGCCGCCGTGCAGGTGGGCGTCCTCGACCGCGATGGACAGGCCGAGGCCGGTGCCGCCGGTGGTGCGCACCCGGGACGGGTCCGCCCGCCAGAAGCGGTGGAACACCCGGGACGCCTCGCCCGGCTTGAGGCCGATGCCGTAGTCGCGCACGCCGACCGCGACCGCGCCGTCGGCCGAGCCCAGCCGGACCACGACGTCGCGGCCCTCGCCGTGCTCCAACGCGTTGACCACCAGGTTGCGCAGGATGCGCTCGATCCGGCGGGAGTCCACCTCGGCCAGCACCGGCTCGCCGTCGCCGCGGATCACGATCGTGCTGCCCTTGGCCTGGGCCAGCGGGTCGGCGGCCTCCACCACCCGGGCGACGATCTCGCGCAGGTCGACCGGCTCGGCGTCCAGGATCGCGGCGCCGGCGTCGAAGCGGCTGATCTCCAGCAGGTCGGCCAGCAGCGACTCGAAGCGGTCCAGCTGGCCCTGGAGCAGCTCCGCGGAGCGGGCCGCCATCGGGTCCAGGTCCTCGCGGCTGTCGTAGATCAGGTCGGCGGCCATCCGGACCGTGGTCAGCGGGGTGCGCAGTTCGTGCGAGACGTCCGAGACGAAGCGCCGCTGGACCCGGGACAGCTCCTCCAGCTGGCGGATCTGCGCCTGGAGGGCGTTGGCCATCCGGTTGAAGGACTCACCGAGGCGGGCGATGTCGTCCGTCCCGGTCACCTTCATCCGCTCCTCCAGGTGCCCGTCGGCGAGCCGCTCGGAGATGCCGGCGGCCATCCGCACCGGGGTGACCACCTGGCGCACCACGACCCAGGCGATGCCGCCCATCAGGATCACCACGAACACGCCGGCGGTCGCCAGGGTGCCGGTGATCAGGTTGAGGGTGTCGGTCTCCTGGCCGAAGGAGAACACGTAGAACAGCTGGTAGCTGGTCCCGGCCGGGCCGACGAACTGCATGCCGAGGGCCAGACCGGGCTCGCTCTTGCCGCCGCTCTCGGGCGAGCGGTGGATCCGGGTCGACTGGTCGAACATCTGGCCGGGCTCGTCGAAGAGCTTGGCCCGCAGGGTGTCCGGGACGCTGCTGGGCTGGATGTCGCCCGAGTAGCGCGGCGCGAAGCCGGCCGTGTCCGGGACAACGGCACCGGTGCCGGGGGCCATCGCGATCACCGAGTAGACCGTCTGTCCGCTCGCGGCCAGGTCGTTGACCTGCCGCAGCAGCCAGGTGCCGGTCTCCTCGGTGGTCGGGTCGGCGATGTTGCGCAGCTTGAGGTCGCGGGCCTCGTCGATCTTCTTCTGCTCGACCTGGAAGCCGATCCGGGCCTGCGCCCGGGCGGCGTCGATCTTGGTGTCGAGCAGGCCGGTGCGCACCTGTGCCACCACGACCACACCCAGCACCAGGACCACCGCGATGGAGGCCAGCAGGGAGACCGCGACCACGCGCAGCTGGATCGAGCGGCGGTACAGCGCGGACGCCCGGTGCGCGGGACGGCGGAACTGACGCTTCATCAGGCCGAAGACTCCGGAAGGGCCGCGACGGCGGCGGGTGGTCGAACTCAGCACGTCCCCGCGCACGGCCCCCGCCCCGCCGGTCGCGGTACCCGGCGGGGTGTCGTCAACCCGGTCCGTCACGTCAGCTGGGTCCGGCCTTGTAGCCGACGCCGCGGACGGTCACCACGATCTCGGGGCGCTCCGGGTCCTTCTCGATCTTGGAACGCAGTCGCTGGACGTGGACGTTGACCAGGCGGGTGTCCGCCGCGTGGCGGTAGCCCCAGACCTGCTCCAGCAGCACCTCGCGGGTGAACACCTGCCAGGGCTTGCGGGCCAGCGCGACCAGCAGGTCGAACTCCAGCGGGGTCAGCGGGATGCTGCGGCCATCCCGCTTCACCGAGTGGCCGGCCACGTCGATCACCAGGTCGCCGATGGTCAGCTGCTCGGGGGTCGGCTCCTCGGCGCGGCGCAGCCGGGCGCGCACCCGGGCCACCAGCTCCTTGGGCTTGAACGGCTTGGTGACGTAGTCGTCGGCGCCGGACTCCAGGCCCACCACGACGTCGACCGTGTCGGTCTTCGCGGTCAGCATGACGATCGGAACACCGGACTCCGCCCGGATCTGCCGGCACACGTCGATGCCGTCCCGACCGGGCAGCATCAGGTCCAGCAGCACCAGGTCCGGCTTGCTCTCCCGGAACGCGGCTAGCGCCTTGTCCCCGTCGGCGACGAAAAACGGCTCAAAACCCTCACCACGCAGCACAATGCCGAGCATCTCGGCCAGTGCGGAGTCGTCATCAACGACGAGGACGCGTCCCTTCATGCGTCCATCTTCTCATTACCGGATTGTGACCTGCCGCACAGCAGTGCCAATGCTCCACAACGGCCAACTCCCCCGCCGGTGCATTCCGGTCATACCAGGCGAATAGCCCTCGCCGGAGCGCCTCCGAACGGTCCGGAACCTGCCGTCCCACCTCCCGGAAAGCCCTGTTGCCGATCAGCAACCGGATACCCCTGGGGCCTGTTCGGGCCCCATGGCACGATGGGCACCGCGCGCGGGCGAAAGATCCGCCCGGAGCCGCGCCCGTGACGCCCTCCGAGGAGCAGTGATGACCGACACTCCGGGCTGGGCCCCGCCCAGCTCGTCCGAGCCATCCCGCGACGGCACCCGGCCCCCGGCCGACGCGCCCGCCGCCGTGCCCGGACCGTCGGCACCACCGCAGGCCGCCCCCGGCTGGAACACCCGGCCCGGACAGTCCGCTGGCGGGCAGACGCCCGGCGGCCCGAACCCGTACGGCTGGAACGCCCCGCGCAGCCCCCGGCCCGGGGTCATCCCGCTGCGCCCGCTCGCCGTCGGCGAACTGCTCGACGGAGCCGTCACCACCGTGCGCCGGCACTGGCGCACCGCCCTCACCCTCTCGCTCGGCATCGCCGTCGTCGACCAGGCCGGGGCGATCGCCTCCGAGCTGCTGGTCAACGGCAAGACCGGAGCGTCCACCCAGCTGCTCACCCTGCTGGCCCGGATGCCGGTGCTGCTACTGCTCAACGCGCTCGCCACCGCGCTGCTGACCGTGGTGGTCAGCCGGGCCGTCCTCGGCCGGCCGGTGACCGCCGGGGACGCCTGGCGCGACTCCCGCCCCCGGCTGCTGCAGCTGCTCGGGCTCACCGTGCTCACCACCCTGATGAGCGCCGGCGTGGTACTGCTCGGCTTCACCCCGCTGCTCGGCTACCGGGCCGGCGGCTCCGGCGCGCCCGGAACGGAGGCCCTGCTGGCGTTCGTCGGTCTGCTCACCGTCCCGGTCGCCGGCTGGCTGCTGATCCGCTACAGCCTGGCCGCCCCCGCGCTGATGCTGGAGAAGCAGGGCGTGGTGACGGCGCTGTCCCGCTCGCGGCGGCTGGTCCGCGGCTCCTGGTGGCGGGTCTTCGGCATCGTCCTGCTGAGCAAGGTGCTGTCCGTGGTCATCGGGATGGTCCTGCTCATCCCGGCCCGGTTCATCGGCCTGGTGCTCGGTTTCGGCAGCATCGACAGCCTCGGGGACCAGGGCAAGCAGTCCATCGGCATGCTGGTCGTGGTCGCCGTCGCCGGGATCATCGCCTCCGCGCTCACCACCCCGTTCATGGCCGCGGTCGGCGTGCTGGTCTACATCGACCAGCGGATCCGCCGCGAGGCCCTGGACATCGAGCTCGCCCGCGCCGCCGGCCTGCCCGACCAGGGCGGCACCGACTGGAACGGCCGGGCCGACCAGAGCCCGGCGAGGCGCTGAGCCGGATGCCTATCTGGGGGGACAGGCTCCTCGCCGCCGGCGGCGCCCCGGTCACCGTTCCGCGTGACCCGGCCCGCGACGCCGCCCGCGAGGAGCTGCTCAACGCCGAGTACCACAAGAACGACCCGTCCGTCCTGAAACGGGTCACCGACTGGTTCTGGGACCACATCAACCACGCGCTCGGCAGCATCTCCGGCGACGGCACCGACGGCACCACCGGACTGGTGCTCTTCCTGGTCGTCGCCGCACTGATCGCCGCCGCCGTCTGGTGGCGCCTCGGCGCGCCCAAGCGCGCCGCCCGCACCGTCCTGGGCGTGTACGGCACCGAGGGCCCGCGCAGCGCCGCGCAGTACCGGGCGGACGCCGCCGGGCACGCCGCCGCCGGGCGCTGGGCCGAGGCCGTCCGCGAGCAGATGCGCGCACTGGTCCGGGCCCTGGAGGAACGCACCCTGCTCGACACCCGCCCCGGGCGCACCGCCGACGAGGCCGCCGCCGAGGCCGGCCTGGCCCTGCCCCGACACGCCGCCGCGCTGACCGCGGCCGCCCGTACCTTCGACGACATCGCCTACGGCGACCGGACCGCCGACCAGGCCGCGTACCAGCTGCTGCTGGACCTCGACCGGACCCTGGAACGCACCCGCCCGGCCCTCGCCCAGGCCCCGGTCACGGCCTCCGCCCCGGGTCCGACCACGGGAGGAGCCGCATGACCAGCACCGCCCCCGCTCCCCCCGCCGCCGAGCGGCCCACCGCCGCCCCCGCACCGACCAGCCTCGCCCCCACCGGGCGCGGCCTGCTCCGCCGGGCCCGCTGGTACCTGGTCTTCCTCGTCGCCCTGCTGATCGGCGCCGTCTGCATCGCCACCCTCGGCCGGGGACACCGGTACCCACCGGCCGACCCGCGCTCCTACGACGCCGACGGCACCCACGCCGTGGTCGCGCTGCTCGAACACCAGGGCCTCAAGACCGACCTCACCACCGACCCCGCGGCCGCGACCGGCGGCGCCGACACCCTGGTGCTGCCCGAGCCCGACCTGCTCGACAAGGCCCAGCTGCGCGCCATCGCCGCCGCCGGGCACAAGCGGCTGATCCTGATCGCCCCCGGCCCGGCCGCCCTCACCGCGCTCGTCCCCGGCATCCGCCCCTCCGAGGAGGACGGCGGCGTCCCGTACGCCCCCGTCCGCAGCACCCGCATGAGCTGCTCGCTCCCCGAGGCCGTCCGGGCCGGCAGCGCCTCGATGGGCGGCATGCTCTACACCAGCGGCAGCCGCGGCGAGGGCTGCTACCCGCACGGCCACGGCTACCCGCTGGTGAGCACCCCGACCGAGGACGGCGACGTCATCGTGCTGGGCAGCGGCACCTTCCTGACCAACGGCGAACTCGCCAAGGACGGCAACGCCTCGCTGGCGCTCGGCCTGCTCGGCTCGCAGCCGCGCCTCACCTGGCACCTGCCCGACTACTCCGCGCCGCCGGCCGAGGGCACCGGCCGCAAGACCTTCGACGACTACATCCCCAAGGGCTGGCACTGGGCCTTCTACCAGCTCGCGATCGCCGCCGGCCTGGCCGCGCTCTGGCGCGGGCGCCGACTCGGCCCGGTGGTCAGCGAGAACCTGCCCGTGGTGGTCCGCGCCGCCGAGACCACCGAAGGCCGCGCCCGCCTCTACCGGCGGGCCAAGGCCCGCGGCCGGGCCGCCGAGGCCCTGCGCCGCGCCGCCGCCCACCGCCTCGCCCCCGCCCTGGGCGTCCCGCTGCAGGCCGGCGCGCCCGAGCCCGAAGCCCTCTGCGCGGCCGTGGCCGGCCGCCTCCCCACACACCCCGCCGGGGACGTCCGGGCCCTGTTGTACGGCCCGCCCCCGACCGACGACGCCGCACTGCTGCGGCTCGCCGACGACCTCGACGCCCTCGAAAGGCAGGTACGGAACCCGTGACCGAACAGGCAACCGCCCAGCTCCGCATCACCCCCGGCACGGCACCCGCCACCCCCGCCACGGCGCCCGCTACCCCCGCCACCGACCCGCGCGCGGCCCTGACCGCCCTGCGCGCCGAGATCGGCAAGGCCGTGGTCGGCCAGGACGCCGCCGTCACCGGCCTCGTGGTGGCGCTGCTCTGCGGCGGCCACGTGCTGCTGGAGGGCGTCCCCGGCGTCGCCAAGACCCTGCTGATCCGCACCCTGTCCACCGCGCTCAGCCTGGAGACCAAGCGGATCCAGTTCACCCCCGACCTGATGCCCGGCGACGTCACCGGCTCGCTGGTCTACGACGCCCGCACCGCCGAGTTCTCCTTCCAGCCCGGCCCGGTCTTCACCAACCTGCTGCTCGCCGACGAGATCAACCGCACCCCGCCGAAGACCCAGGCCGCCCTGCTGGAGGCCATGGAGGAGCGGCAGGTCACCGTGGACGGCGAACCGCGCGCGCTGCCCGTCCCGTTCCTGGTCGCCGCGACCCAGAACCCGGTCGAGTACGAGGGCACCTACCCGCTGCCCGAGGCCCAGCTGGACCGCTTCCTGCTCAAGCTGATCCTGCCGCTGCCCGACCGCGACCAGGAGTTCCAGGTCCTTTCCCGGCACGCCGCCGGCTTCGACCCGCGCGACCTCGCCGCCGCCGGCGTCCGCCCGGTCGCCGGGCCCGAGCACCTGGCCGCCGCCCGCGCGCAGATCGCCGAGCTGACCGTCTCCCCCGAGGTCCTCGCCTACATCGTCGACCTCTGCCGCGCCACCCGGCAGTCCCCGTCCCTGTCCATCGGCGTCTCCCCGCGCGGCGCCACCGCCCTGCTCGCGGCCTCGCGCGCCTGGGCCTGGCTGGCCGGGCGCGACTACGTCACCCCGGACGACGTCAAGGCGCTCGCCCTGCCCACCCTGCGGCACCGCGTCGCGCTGCGCGCCGAGGCCGAGATGGAGGGCGTCACCGCCGACTCCGTCATCCAGGCCGTCCTGGCGCAGACGCCCGCCCCCCGCTGACCCACCGCCCTCAGATCCACCGCCCGTCGGCGTCCCGGAGCTTCCGGCCCACGGGCACCCGGAATTGACGGGCTCCCGAATCCACGGGCTTCCGAAGGAGCGCATCCGCATGGCCCTCACCGGGCGAACCGCCCTGCTCGCCGCGCTCGGCGCGCTCGTCGTGGGCCTGTTGCTGCCCTCCTGGGCCGGGATCGGACTCGTCACCGGCGCGGTCCTGCTCGCTGTCCTGGTCGACCTCGTGCTCGCCGCCCCCGTCCGCAGCCTGCGGATCGACCGGGGCGGCGACACCACCGTCCGACTCGGCGAGAGCGCCTCGGTCGAACTGACCGTCACCAACCCCGCCGGGCGACCGCTCCGGGCCCTGGTCCGCGACGCCTGGGCCCCCTCCGCCTGGCGCCCCGGCACCGCCGAGACCGCCTCCCGACACACCCTCGCCGTCCCCGCCGGCGAACGCCGCCGGGCGATCTCCGTGCTCACCCCGAGCCGCCGCGGCGACCATCACGCCCACCGGGTGACAGTCCGTTCGCACGGCCCGCTCGGCCTGGCCGCCCGTCAGGGCTCGCACGACGTCCCCTGGACGGTCCGCGCTCTCCCCCCGTTCGCCAGCCGCAAGCACCTGCCCTCCCGACTCGCCCGACTGCGCGAACTCGACGGCCGGACCTCGGTGTTGACCCGCGGCCAGGGCACCGAGTTCGACTCGCTGCGGGAGTACCTGCCCGGCGACGACGTCCGCTCCATCGACTGGCGCGCCAGCGCCCGCCGCCACACCGTCGCCGTCCGCACCTGGCGGCCCGAACGCGACCGGCACATCCTCGTCGTCCTCGACACCGGCCGCACCTCGGCCGGCCGGGTCGGCGACGCGCCCCGCCTGGACGCCGCCCTCGACGCCGCCCTGCTGCTCACCGCCCTCGCCACCCGCGCCGGCGACCGGGTCGACCTGCTCGCCCACGACGCCCGCAAGCGCGCGGCCGTGGTCGGCAGCTCGGCGAACGAGATCCTGCCCGCCTTCACCAACGCGATGGCCGTCCTGGAGCCCGCGCTGCACGAGACCGACATGCGCTCGCTGGTCTCCACGGCCCTCAAGATGGCGCCGCACCGCTCGCTGATCGTCCTGCTCACCGGCCTGGACGCGGCGCCCGTCGAGGACGGCCTGCGCCCGCTGCTGCCGCTGCTCACCAAGCGCCACGAGGTCGTCCTCGCCTCGGTCGCCGACCCGCAGCTGGACGTCCTCGCCGCCGGGCGCGGCACCCTGGAGGCCGTCTACGGCGCCGCCGCCGCCGAGCAGACCCGCGCCGACCGCCGCGCCACCGCCGACCGGCTCACTCGCCACGGCGTCACCGTCCTCGACGCCCCGCCGAGCCGGATCGCCCCGGCGCTGGCGGACACCTACCTGGCGCTGAAGGCCGCCGGCCGGCTGTGAGTTGACCCGCTGAGTCAGCCGAGTCGGCCGTTCAGCTGTTGCGGCCGGCGTTCAGCCGAGCGGCCTGGCGTGTCAGGTGGTCGCGCTCGGCGAGGTTGGACGCCTTGTCCGCCGCCTCGGCGTACAGCCGGGCCGCCGTCACCAGATCGCCGTCGCGCTCGTGGAGGTACGCCGACACCGCGGTGTAGCGGGGCAGCGAGTCGTCCAATTCTCCGAGCGCCGCCAGCCCGGCGCGCGCCCCGTCGGCCTCGCCGACCGCGACCGCGCGGTTGAGCCGCGCGACCGGGCTGTCGGTCAGCCGCATGAGCTCGTCGTACCACTCCACGATCTGCACCCAGTCGGTCTCCTCGGCGGTGGGCGCGTCGGCGTGCAGCGCCGCGACGGCGGCCTGGGCCTGGAACTCGCCCAGCCGGTCGCGGGCCAGGGCCGCCTGCAGGATCCCGACCCCCTCGGCGATCAACCCGGTGTCCCACCGGCTGCGGTCCTGCTCGGCGAGCGGTACCAGGCTTCCGTCCGGCGCGATCCGCCCGGCCCGCCGGGCATGGTGAAGCAGCATCAGCGCGAGCAGGCCCGCCACCTCGGGGTGGTCGATCGCCGCCGCGAGCTGCCGGGTGAGCCGGATGGCCTCGGCGGCGAGGTCGACGTCGCCGGAGTAGCCCTCGTTGAAGACCAGGTAGAGGACCCGAAGCACGGTGGCGACGTCGCCCGGCTGCTCGAAACGCACGCCGGAGACCGTGCGCTTGGCGCGGCTGATCCGCTGCGCCATGGTCGCTTCGGGCACCAGGTAGGCCTGGGCGATCTGGCGGGTGGTCAGCCCGCCGATCGCCCGCAGCGTGAGCGCGACCGCGGACGACGGCGTCAACGACGGGTGGGCGCACAGGAAGTAGAGCTGGAGCGTGTCGTCCACCTCGGCCGCGGGCCCGGGCTCCGGCTCCTGGTCGACGAGGTCCTCACGCCGACGGCGGGCGGAGTCCGCCCGGGTCGCGTCCAGGAACTTGCGCCAGGCAACGGTGACCAGCCAGCCCTTGGGGTCCCTCGGCGGATCGGCCTCCCAGACGCGAACCGCCTCGATCAACGCCTCCTGCACGGCGTCCTCGGCCGCCGCGAAGTCGGCTCCGCGGCGGACGAGGACGCCGAGCACGCTCGGGGTGAGGCTCCGGATCAGAACCTCGTTCAACGGAGAGGTCATTCCGTGATGGTCGGCGGCATCGCCAGGAACGGACGAAGCTCCAGCCACTCGTGGATCGGCTTGCCCCCTGCCCCGGGGGCGGCCGACAGTTCGCCGGCCAGCTCGACGGCGCGCTCGTAGCTGTCGACGTCGATCACCATCCAGCCGGCAATGAGGTCCTTGGTCTCGGCGAACGGGCCGTCGGTGACCGGCGGACGCCCCTCGCCGTCGTACCGGACCCACGTTCCCTCGGGCGCGACCGCCTGGCCGTCGACGAACTCGCCGGTCTTCTCCAGCCGGGCCGCGAAGTCCTGCATGTACGTGATGTGCGCCGTGACCTCCTCCGGCGTCCACTGGTCCATCGGTACGCAGTTGACCGCCGTCGGAGCGCCCCGGTAGTGCTTGAGCAGCAGGTACTTGGCCATCGTGCTTCTCCCTCGGTGCTGATGCGACCCATTGTGGCCGCGTTCACCCCGGGGACGGAGCAGGCCACGGGTTCTCGACATCACCGGCCAAGATTCTTTCGCGGTCGACGCCCCGGAAACGCGAAGAACCCCCATCCGGAATCCGGATGGGGGTTCTTCTGAATGATTGTTCGGCGGCGTCCTACTCTCCCACAGGGTCCCCCCTGCAGTACCATCGGCGCTGTGAGGCTTAGCTTCCGGGTTCGGAATGTAACCGGGCGTTTCCCTCACGCTATGACCACCGAAACACTATGAAACTGTCAACCGCACCAACCACGCATGGTTGGGGTCGTTGTTTCAGAACAACACAGTGGACGCGAGCAACTGAGGACAAGCCCTCGGCCTATTAGTACCGGTCAACTCCACCCCTCACAGGGCTTCCATATCCGGCCTATCAACCCAGTCGTCTACTGGGAGCC